>JAHFQQ010000063.1 GCA_023259235.1 Polaromonas sp.
AGGATGCGCCCGATCCGCATAATCCCTATTCCATTTCCAAATGGGAGGCGGAGCAGGCTTTGCAGGTTATTCAGCAGCGCGGCAAGCTGGATATTGTGACGGTGCGCCCGCCGCTGATTTATGGCCCGGGCGTTGGCGGTAATTTCCTGAGCTTATTGGGTGCGGTTAAAAGGGGAATTCCGCTGCCGCTTGCGTTAACGCGAAATCAGCGTGATTTGTTATACGTTGGGAATCTGGTCGATATGCTGCTTGTTTGCGCCGCTCACCCGGGCGCTACCGGAAAAACCTACCTGGTCAGCGATGGCGTGCCGGTTTCGACAAACGACCTGTTGCGTCTGCTGGCGCGAGCGCTGGGTGTCTCATCGCGTCTATTTCCAGTGCCGCTATCTTTATTGCAAATGGCAGGCAATATAACGGGCCATACCGGCGAAGTGGAACGGCTGCTCAGTTCGCTGCGGATCGACAGCAGCAGGGTGTGCCGTGAATTGGGCTGGACCCCCCCTTATACCCTGCAGGAGGGCTTGCAGGCCACGGCCAACTGGTATCTGCAAAGCCAGGCCAAATAGGTCGCGGGTGGCCTTTTCATGATGAAACGAGCGTTTGATTTATTCCTGGCGGGGTTTGCAGTCATGATATTTGCAATCCCTGGTCTCATGCTGGTGGTGCTCGTCAAGCTGACATCCCGCGGCCCGATTCTGTATTGGTCTGACCGGGTTGGCAGGAATAATGTTATTTTCAAAATGCCGAAGTTCCGCAGCATGCGGGTGGGTACACCGGCCGTGGCTACGCATTTGCTGCCAGACCCGCACACCTATCTCACTCCTGTTGGCAGCTTTCTGCGCAAAAGCAGTCTGGACGAGTTACCGCAGCTCTGGAGCATTATCAAGGGAGACATGAGTTTTGTCGGCCCGCGACCCGCATTATTCAACCAGCATGACCTGATTGCCCTGCGCACGCAGTCTGGGGTCCACGAGCTGGTGCCCGGGTTAACTGGCTGGGCGCAGATCAATGGGCGTGATGAATTACCGATCTCAAAAAAGGTGGCCCTGGATGTGGAGTATCTGCAGCGCCGGTCGGTCTTGCTGGATATCAAAATCATATTCATGACCGCCATGCGCGTTATCATGCGCAGTGGCGTGGCACATTAACATTTTCAATCCCGAGGTACTTTTATGAGCAATTTGATCGATCTCCAGATTCAGATTCAGAAACTGCAAAAGCAGGCGTCTGAAATCAAGGCCAGGGAGTTTGACAAAACCGTCCAGGATATTCTGGTCAAGATGCAGGCCTTTGGGATTACGGCAAAGGACCTGCAAGCTGCGGCGGGTGGCCGCAAAGGGCGCGGCAAGCGCGCAGCCCCGGCCCGGGCAAAAGTTGTGGCTCCAAAAGGGAAAACCAGTGGCGCATCTGTCGCGGCCAAATACCGCGGGCCCAACGGTGAAACCTGGAGCGGCCGCGGCTTGATGCCGCGCTGGCTGACAGCGCTGCTGGCGCAAGGGCAGGTCAAGGAAGATTTCGCGATCAAGAGCTGAGGCGAACCAGAGAGCTAAATGCAGAGCAGTGTTTTGGGGTGGCCGCGGGCGGCAAAGCGCGCGGTGGTGATTGCGCTGGACGTTGGGCTGGCATTATTTGCCACATGGCTGGCGTTTACGTTGAGGCTGGACACGTTGAATTGGCCTGTCGGCGCCCAATGGTGGGTATATGGTTTGTCCGCCGTAATGTTTGTGCCCATTTTCATACGCTTTGGTCTGTACCGGGCCATCTTTCGCTATACCGGGCAGGCAGCTTTGCTGGCAACGGCGCAGGCGGTTGCGGTATACGGCGCATTATTGCTTGCGCTGCTGCTGTGGCAAGCCTGGCCGGGCGTGCCGCGCAGTCTGGGTGTATTGCAGCCGCTGATATTTCTTTTGCTGGTAGGCGCAAGCCGGGCTTTTGCGCGATTCTGGCTGGCCGACCTGAACCAGGCCGGTGAAAGTGAAAAAGGGCGGCTGCTTATTTTTGGAGCTGGCACCGCGGGCGTACAAACCGCCTCGGCATTGGGCATTTCGAGCGAGTTCAGGTTGCTTGGCTTTGTTGACGATGATGCAGACAAAATTGGCCGCAGCCTCAATGGGGTTCGGGTATATGGGCGTGGCGATGTGCCGGGCCTGGTGCTCAATCAGGGCGTGACGGACATCTTGCTGGCCTTGCCCAGCGCGTCCAGGGAGCGGCGCAGCGGCATGATAGAAAGCCTGCGCCATTTGCCCGTACATATTCGCACCTTGCCGGGTCTGACTGACTTGGCCAGCGGCCGGGTCACCGTCCACGACTTCAAGGAGCTCGATATCGAGGACCTGCTGGGGCGCGAGCCGGTGCCGCCAAGCACGGAACTGCTGGCGCGCAATCTGGCGGGCAAGTCGGTGTTGGTCACCGGGGCCGGCGGCAGCATTGGCAGCGAGTTGTGCCGGCAGATTCTGGCGCAGCAGCCACGCCAGCTGCTGCTGCTGGACCACGGCGAGTTCAATCTGTACTGTGTGCATCAGGAACTGCAGAGTCTGCGCGCGTCCAGGGGCGGGCTCGTTGAGTTGGTGCCGCTGCTGGGCAGTGTGGTCAATTCCGTGCGGCTGCAGGAAATTTTCCGGGCCTATCGCCCGGATACGGTCTATCATGCCGCGGCTTACAAGCATGTGCCGATCGTTGAGTCCAACCCGGCCGAGGGCATTCTCAACAACGTGTTTGGCACGCTCAACCTGGCGCGGGCGGCCCTGGACAGCGGCGTCACGCAGTTCGTGCTGGTGTCCACCGACAAGGCAGTTCGCCCCACCAACATCATGGGGGCCAGCAAGCGCATGGCCGAGCTGATTTTGCAGGCCATGGCGGCGCAGCCGGGACAGGGCACCTGTTTCAGCATGGTCCGGTTTGGCAATGTGCTCGGCTCCAGCGGCAGCGTGGTGCCGCTGTTTCGCCGCCAGCTCGCTGCCGGTGGGCCGCTCACGGTCACTCACGCCGAGGTCACCCGCTATTTCATGACCATTTTCGAGGCTGCGCAACTGGTGCTGCAGGCAGGGGCGATGGCCACAGGCGGCGAGGTGTTTGTGCTCGACATGGGCGAGCCGGTGAAAATTCTGGATCTGGCCCATCGCATGGTGGAACTGTCGGGGCTGAGCGTGCGCAACGAAGCAAATCCCGAGGGCGATATCGCCATTTCGGTCACGGGCTTGCGTCCTGGTGAAAAGCTGTACGAAGAGCTGCTGATTGGTGATAACCCGGCTCCGACCGGCCATCCGCGCGTCATGAAGGCGCACGAGAGATACGTTGATTGGCCCGAACTTGAAAAATACCTGCAAACCTTGCTGGCTGCGGTACAGGCGGGCGATTTGGCGATGGTGCGGGCAGTGCTGCGCGCCTGTGTGCAAGGTTACGACGAGCCAGCCCTGAGTTCACAGGATTGCATTCAGGCCGATTCTTGATTCGTCTCACCTGGCGGTGGCACGCGCTGGGAAAGCTTTGGGTTGCAATTCCTTGAGCCAGCCACCTTCCGTCAACTGCTTTATCGCGGCGTTTTTGGTCTCCATGGGCATCATCATCGTCGTACGAGCGTGCGAGACGTGGTGCCGCGTCAGTGGGATTTATCGCTTCGCGTCAGGCTCATCAGGTGGTCCACCTGTTCTTTGTATTTGATGCAGTTGCGTTTGTGCCAGAGCTGAATCAGCGCCATGAAGCTTACGACCACCAGTCCAAAAGCGGTAATCGCGCCAAAGGCCGAAAGGCCCATGCCGGTGGACAGGCTGTACAAAGCGCCCAGACTCAGGATGCAGGCTTGTTCATTGAAGTTTTGCACCGCAATCGAGCGCCCCGACCCCATCAGGTTATGACCGCGGTGCTGCAGCAGCGCGTTCATGGGAACCACCAGAAACCCGCCCAGGCCGCCCAGCACGATCAGGAAAGGCGCGGCCACCCAGACGTTGTTGATGAAGTTCATCAGGATCACCAGCACGCCCATGGCAATGCCCAGTGGCATGACCCTGGCGGCCTGGTCCAGCCGCATGCGCATCGAGGCCAGCACCGCCCCGGCCGCGGTGCCAATGGCCACCACGCCGACCAGTGAAGACGCCTGCGTGGTGCTGTAGCCCATTGCCGCCGCGCTCCAGGCCAGCACGATGTAGCGCAGGTTGCCCGAAACACCCCAGAACAGCGTGGTCGTGGCGAGCGAGATCTGGCCCAGCTTGTCATGCCACAGCGCCGCATTGCAGTTCCAGAAATCAGGCAGCAGCGCCAGCTTGTTGCGCGGCATGGGCCGCATTTCGACTCCGGTATTCGGGATGCGCAAGTTGAACCACGCTGCAATGATGTACAGCACGATCAGCACCGAAATAGCTGCCTCGGGCGGGGTCTTGATGCCGGTATCAATGAGGGGGAAATCAAACGAAAGCAGCCACCTGGAGACCGTATGACCCACCAGCTGGCCGCCCAGCAGCACCCCCAGAATGATCGATGAAATCGTCAGCCCCTCGATCCAGCCATTGGCCTTGACCAGTTGCGAGGCCGGCAGCAGTTCGGTCAGGATGCCGTATTTGGCGGGCGAGTAGGCGGCGGCGCCCAGCCCGACAACGGCGTACGCAAGCAAGGGGTGCGAGCCAAAGAGCATCATCAGGCAACCAACGATCTTGATGGCATTGCTGGTAAACATGACACCGCCTTTGGGCCGCGCATCGGCGAAAGCCCCGACAAAAGGCGCAAGCACCACGTAAAACAGCGCGAACATCGGCACCAGCGCGGCGGGCTCCCATTTGGGTGTCCCGCTGGTCTTGAGCAGTTCCACGGCAGTAACAAACAGCGCGTTATCAGCCAGAGAGCTGAAAAACTGGGCCGCCATGATGGTGTAAAAACCGCGCTTCATTGATCTGTGTAGGTCATCGTCATGGGTGCATCAGGCGGTTTGATGGCAGCAAATATTAATGAATGTCGCCGAACGATGCAGCGTTATAGCATGGCGTCCGGTGTCAGAATCCACAAACAGCCTTCGCCCGCATGCTCCGGTACCCCACCGCAACTACAACCTGCCCACAATACACCACCATGCCACGCCCCATTCTTGCCACTGTTGACACCGCGGCGCTGCGCCACAACCTGGCGCGCGCCCGTGCGGCCGCACCTGACGCACGGGTCTGGGCGGTGGTGAAGGCCAATGCCTACGGCCATGGCATCGAGCGCTCGTTCGAGGGTCTGCGCGGTGCCGACGGCTTTGCCCTGCTTGATCTGGCCGAGGCGCAGCGCGTGCGCGCGCTTGACTGGCGCGGCCCCATTTTGCTGCTCGAAGGTTGTTTTGAAGCGCGCGATCTGGAACTGTGCTCGCGCCTTGGGCTGTGGCACGTCATTCACTGCAACGAGCAGATCGACATGCTCGCCGCCCACAAGACCGGGTTGCCACACCGCGTGTTTCTCAAGATGAACTCGGGCATGAACCGCCTGGGCTTCACGCCCGAGCGTTTTCGCGCCGCCTGGACGCGCCTGAACGCGCTGCCGCAGGTCGGCGAAATTTCCCTCATGACGCATTTCAGCGACGCCGACGGCCCCAAAGGCATCTCGGTCCAGCTCCAGCGATTCGACGCCGCTGCCCACGACCTGCCTGGCGAGCGCACGCTGAGCAACAGCGCTGCCTTGCTGTGCCACGGCGCTGCGCTGGCTTCGCGCTCTGACTGGATTCGCCCCGGTATTGCGGTGTATGGCAGCGCGCCCGACTTTCCCGCGCACCGCGCCGCCGAATGGGGCCTGCAACCGGCAATGACGCTGGGCTCGCGCATCATTGGCGTGCAGCGCCTGGAAGCCGGTGACACGGTGGGGTATGGATCAAGCTTCACCGCTGACCGGCCACTGCGCATCGGGGTGGTTGCGTGCGGCTATGCCGACGGTTACCCCCGGCACTGCAGCACCGGCACGCCGGTGCTGGTGGGCGACGTGCGCACCCGCATGGTGGGCCGGGTGAGCATGGACATGATCACGGTGGACCTGACGCCGATTCCCGATGCCGCCATGGGGGCTGAGGTGACGTTGTGGGGGCGCTCCTTGGGCGGCGCCCTGCTGTCCATTGATGAAGTGGCACAGGCCGCCGGGACGGTGGGCTATGAGCTGATGTGCGCGGTGGCCCAGCGCGTGCCTTTTGCATTGGATCCGGGGAGCGCCGCGTAACCGGGCGTGAGGGCGCAATGCGGTCAGGCTGAAAATGCCTTGTTGGCGGCGCGCACCCTGGTCACGCAGGGTGTCCCAGGCCCGCTCCGGCCAGCGTTTGTGGGCTGTGTTGGCCAGAGTGACCTGCCAAAGGCTGCTTACGCTTCCAATTTGCGCTCGATTGACGCCTTGGTCTCGTTCAATTGCTTGGGCAGATGGTAGGCCAACTGCTCGAAGTGGGTCGTGTGCAGCTTCAGTTCTTCGGTCCAGGCGCCCTTGTCGATGTGGGTCACGGTCTGAAACTGCTGCGTGCTGAAGTCCAGTCCGGTCCAGTTGATTTCAGCATATTGCGGCGCAATGCCGAATATCGTCTCCTGGCCCTTCGTCTTGCCCTCGATGCGGTCGATCATCCACTTGAGAACGCGCATGTTGTCGCCATAGCCCGGCCAGACAAACTTGCCGGCCTCATCCTTGCGGAACCAGTTGACGCAAAATATCTTGGGCACGGCATGGCCCAGGCTTTTGAGCTTGTGCTCCATGTCCAGCCAGTGCTGGAAGTAGTCGCTCATGTTGTAGCCGCAAAAAGGCAGCATGGCGAACGGGTCGCGGCGGACTACGCCCATCTGGCCGGTGGCAGCGGCGGTGGTTTCGGAGCCCATGGTGGCAGCCATGTAGACGCCTTCCATCCAGGTGCGGGCCTCGGTTACCAGTGGCACGGTGGTGGAGCGGCGGCCGCCGAAGATGAATGCATCGATGGCAACGCCGTCAGGGTCGTCCCACTGCGGGTCGAGCGCGGGGTTGTTGGTGGCCGCCACGGTAAAGCGTGAGTTGGGGTGGGCCGCCTTGGCGCCGGTCTGTCTGGCGATTTCCGGTGTCCAGTCCTTGCCCTGCCAGTCGATCAGGTGCGCGGGCATGGCGCCGGTGTCTTTCTCCATGCCTTCCCACCAGACGTCGCCGTCGTCGGTCAGGGCGACGTTGGTGAAGATCACGTCTTTATCCAGACTGGCCATGCAGTTCGGGTTGGTATGGTAGTTGGTGCCCGGTGCCACACCAAAGTAACCTGCCTCAGGGTTGATGGCGTACATCTTGCCGTCGGCATGGGGCTTGATCCAGGCGATGTCGTCGCCGATGGTGGTGACTTTCCAGCCCTCAAAGCTGGCCGGTGGCACCAGCATGGAGAAGTTGGTTTTGCCGCAAGCCGACGGGAAGGCCGCGGCTACGTGGTATTTCTTGCCTTGCGGATTGGTTACGCCCAGTATCAGCATGTGCTCGGCCAGCCAGCCCTGGTCGCGGCCCATGTTGGAGGCGATGCGCAGCGCAAAGCATTTCTTGCCCAGCAGCGCATTGCCGCCATAGCCTGAGCCATAAGACCAGATTTCGCGTGTTTCGGGGTAGTGCACGATGTATTTGGTCTTGTTGCACGGCCACTTCACATCAGTCTGGCCGGCTGCCAGCGGCGCGCCCACGGTGTGCATGCAGGGCACGAAGTTGCCGTCCGTGCCCAGCAGGTCAAACACTGCCTTGCCCATGCGCGTCATGATCTTCTGGTTTACCGCTACGTAGGCGCTGTCGGTCAGTTCAACGCCGATGTGGGCAATCCGTGAGCCCAGCGGGCCCATGCTGAACGGCACCACATACATGGTGCGGCCCTTCATGCAGCCATCAAACAGGGGCAGCAGTGTCGCGCGCATTTCGCCTGGTTCCATCCAGTTGTTGGTCGGGCCGGCGTTTTCCTTTTTTGCCGAGCAGATGAAGGTGCGGTCTTCCACGCGGGCCACGTCGCTCGGGTCGGAGCAAGCCAGAAAGCTGTTCGGCCGCCTGGTTTCGTTGAGCCTCTTGAAGGTGCCGGCTTCCACCAGTTGCTGGCACAGGCGCTGGTATTCGGCTTCGCTGCCGTCGCACCAGTAGACGCTGTCGGGTTTGCACAATGCGGTCATGTCGGCGACCCAGGCGATCAGTTTTGCGTTCCTGACGTGGCCGGGGATGTTCAGATCAAGCCCTTGCATTACGGGTTGGTTCATCAAGAAAACTCCAAAGTTAAAAACTACTCTTTCGGCGACAGTCGACCGATGCACCACGCAGACCGTGCATCGGGACAATGATTTAAACGCAGCCTGAAGCCGCTTCAAACTGACTGTGGCGCGGGCGATGAACCGGCCAGCGCGCATCTGCCGGTCAAGGCAGACAAGTCAATACTGTCTGGCTGGCGAGCGGGGTCGCCTGGCAAGGATGTGCGGCGACGCGAATGTCGAGAAAACAGTGGGTGCAACGCTTTCCAGCTTCCGCAGGTCAATCAGAGGAGTCATTCTAAGAACATCAGGAACGGCCACCTTACGGTCGAGCACAAAAAATATGCAAAATAAACATAACGTTATGCATGTAAGAATTGACCATCCTGACGGATTTTCAATAGCGGCGAAGATGTAATCCAGGTGCTATTTACTATTGATAAGATAGCTTAGAACATATATGTCATAAGGGCTAAGTGGTGATTTGATCATATGCTTTCATGAAATCAGGCACGCATCGGGTCCGGTACATTGCTGCTGGCAATCACGCCGCCGCCCAGGCAGATATCGCCCTGATACAGCACTGCGGACTGCCCTGGCGTCACTGCCCACTGCGGTTGCTCAAACACCAGTTCACAAGCGCTGCCAGTGGCACTGCGCAGTTCGCAGGCAGCGTCAAGCTGCCGGTAACGGGTCTTGGCGGCCACCGCGCCGGGTGCCGGCGCGGTGGCCGCCACCCAACTGCAGTCCTGGGCGCTGAGTTGGGTGGATTGCAGCCACGGGTGCTCGTGGCCCTGCACCACCCACAAGGTATTGGTTTGAAGGTCCTTGCGGGCGACAAACCACGGCGCGTGCTCGCCGACGCCGCGCAGTCCGCGCCGCTGCACCGCCTGAAGTTCGGCGCCCCTGGCTTTCACGCCGCCAATGCCCAGGCCCTGGCGCTGGCCGAGCGTGTAAAAAGACAGGCCCACATGCTGGCCCAGAACGCGGCCCTGGTCGTTCTTGATCGGGCCGGGTGTCTGGGCAATGTAGCGGTTCAGGAACTCGCGGAAAGGTCGTTCGCCAATGAAGCAGATGCCGGTGGAGTCTTTTTTCTTCGCGTTCGGCAGTCCGATTTCGTCGGCAATGCGCCGTACATCGGATTTGCGCAGCTCGCCGACCGGGAACAGTGTTTTGGCCAGTTGCGCCTGGTTCAGCCGGTGCAAAAAGTAGCTCTGGTCCTTGGCTGGGTCCAGGCCCTTGAGCAGTTCGTGCAGGCCAGTGGCTGTGTTTTGGCGCACCCGGGCGTAGTGGCCGGTGGCGATTTTGTCGGCACCGAGGCGCATGGCGTGGTCCAGAAAGGCCTTGAACTTGATCTCGGCGTTGCACAAAACGTCAGGGTTGGGCGTACGTCCGGCGCGGTATTCCCGCAAAAACTCCGCGAACACCCGATCCTTGTAGTCGGCGGCAAAGTTGATGTGTTCGAGTTCGATGCCGATCACGTCGGCCACGGCAGCTGCATCAACAAAGTCGATGCTGGAGGAGCAGAATTCGCTGTTGTCATCATCTTCCCAGTTTTTCATGAAGATGCCGATGACCTCGTGGCCCTCCCGTTTGAGCAGCCAGGCCGATACCGCTGAATCGACGCCGCCGCTTAATCCGACCACTATCCGTTGTTTGCGCATTCCGGCATTTTAGGTTTGGCGAGCCGATAGACGCTGGCATCGGTGGTGATCAGATCGAGGGGGTAGCGCCTTCCGGCCAGGTAGTCTTCCACGCATTGCAGCAGCAGCGGGCTGCGATGCAGGTGAGTGCAGGCCCGGATTTCATCGACGCTCAGCCAGAGCGTGCGTACGATGCCTTCATCGAGCGGCTGGCCCACGACCTCCGGGCCGAGCTCGCCGCAAAACGCAAAGCGCAGGTAGGTGGTGCCCTGGGAAGCCGTCTGCCCCGGCGCGGACCGCTCAAGGTGTGAGAGGTAGATTCCTACCAGTCCCGTCGGCGTGAAGTGAAAGGCGGTTTCTTCCAGTGTCTCGCGCGCGCAGCCCTGCGGCGGACTTTCGCCCGGGTCAAGGTGGCCGGCGGGATTGTTCAGCCTGAGGCCATCTGGGGTCTGCTCTTCAACCAGCAGGAATTTCTGGGTGCCGTCGATCGTGCGTTCAATCACTGCGGCCACCGTAGTGTTGGGTTTCCAGCGTGTGTTCATGGCGCGATTATCCCTGCAGCTGGTGACCCGCGTGTTGACGCACGGCCGTATTTTCCAGTCCGGTTTTGAACCCTTTTGCGAAACTTTCGCGCAAATGCTCCACCAGGCACTGAACCGCCTTGGGCACTTGCGCCGACCAGGGGCGCAGGGCGTAAATGCGTTCGCCAAAAAATCCCTGCACCTGCCAGTCGGAAAGTACCGGTACCAGAGGCGCGGCTCCGCCTTCACTGGCGCTGCCCGGCACGCTGAAATCGGGCAGCAGGCCGATGCCGAGGCCCGCCAGCAGCGCGTCGCGCAGCACTTCGCTGTTGTTGGCCTTGAGCGAGCCGGTGACATGCACGCCCACCCGCTCGGCGGGCTTTTCTGTCAGCCTGGAAGTTTTCCGTTTGGCGTTGCGTACAAAGGTCCAGCTGCGGGCAGGGCTGCCTGCCAGGTAATGCAGGCAGTCGTGCGATGCAAGCTCGGAGGGGTGCCTGGGCACGCCGCGACGCGCCAGATACTGCGGGCTGGCCAGCAGCAGGGAACGCGTTTCACACAACACCCAGGCCACATGGGTCTCGGGCGGCGCGCTGGTGTGCCGGATCGCCAGGTCAAACCCTTCGCTGGCCAGATTCACAAACCGGTCGGTCAGCTCCAGTTCAATGTGAATGTCGGGGAAACGCTGCAGGAAGGCCGCCACGCTCGGGGCCAGGTGCTGCCGTCCCAGCGCCACCGGCGCCGTCAGCCGGACCAGGCCGCGCGGCGCGCTGGCCAGATCGCGCGCGGCAGTGTAGCCCTCGCTGATCCGTTCAAACGCCGGCTGCATGTCGTTGACCAGTTGCTGGCCGGCCTCGGTCAGGCCGACGGAGCGGGTGGTGCGGCGCACCAGCAGGACCCCCGCCGTGCGCTCCAGTTCGCTGATGCGCGTGCTGGCCGAGGCTTTGGACACGCCCAGACGACGGGCTGTTTCGGTAAAGCTGCGCGTCGCGGCCAGCACCGTCAGCAGGTGAAGATCGGCAATCAATGGGGACAATTGGTCAGCGGACATACAAGCACCTCATTGTTCAGAATCAGGAACAATATAATCACAAAACAGGGCATTATCAAATCGGCCCGGGCGTCCTAGACTGGGAAACTGTTTTGATGATCCAAAGGAATCCCCATGTCTTCACACGCCACGATCACCCACTACCTGAACGGATGCGTGACCATGCCCGCATCAGGGCGTAGCCAGCCCGTGTTCAACCCCGCTACCGGCGCAGTCTCGGGCCATGTCGCTCTGGCAAGCCCGGTTGACGTCGCGGCTGCTGTTGCGGCTGCGCAGGCCGCGTTTGCGGCTTGGGCCGACACGCCGCCACTGCGCCGGGCCAGAGTCATGTTCAGGTTCCTGGAACTGCTCAACCAGAACAGGGACAAACTCGCGCACATGATCACCGCAGAACACGGCAAGGTGTTTACCGATGCCCAGGGCGAGGTCTCGCGCGGCATTGACGTCGTTGAATTCGCCTGCGGCATCCCGCAACTGCTCAAGGGCGACTTTACCGACCAGGTGAGCACCGGCATCGATAACTGGACGCTGCGCCAGCCGCTCGGCGTGGTGGCCGGCATCACGCCGTTCAACTTTCCCGTGATGGTGCCGATGTGGATGTTCCCGGTGGCGATCGCGGCAGGCAACACGTTTGTGCTCAAACCCAGCCCGATCGACCCGAGCGCCAGCCTGTTCATGGCCGAACTGCTCACGCAGGCGGGGCTACCGAATGGCGTCTTCAACGTCGTGCAGGGTGACAAGGAAGCGGTCGATGCGCTGCTCGTGCATCCGGATGTGAAGGCGGTGTCGTTTGTGGGCTCCACGCCGGTTGCCAACTACATTTATGAAACCGGCGCGCGCCATGGCAAGCGCGTGCAGGCGCTGGGCGGCGCCAAGAATCACATGGTGGTGATGCCTGACGCCGACCTTGAGCAGGCAGTGGACGCACTGATTGGCGCGGGCTATGGCTCAGCCGGTGAGCGCTGCATGGCCATTTCGGTGGCGGTGCTGGTGGGCGATGTGGCCGACAAACTCATTCCCATGCTGCAGGCGCGGGCCAAGGCACTGGTAATCAAAAATGGCATTGAGCCCGATGCAGAGATGGGCCCGATCGTGACCGCCGCCGCGCACCAGCGCATCACCGGCTACATCGATCTGGGCGTGAAGGAAGGCGCGAAGCTGCTGGTCGATGGCCGCGGGTTCAGCGGTGCCAGCGCGGGCAGGGGTTGCGAGCAGGGTTTCTGGATGGGTGGCACGCTCTTTGACCATGTCACGTCCCGGATGCGCATCTACAGGGAAGAAATTTTTGGCCCGGTGCTGGGCTGCATGCGCGTCAGGAACTTTGGCGAGGCCGTCGACCTGATCAATGCCCATGAGTTCGGCAACGGCGTCTCGTGCTTTACGCGTGACGGCCATGTGGCGCGCGAATTCGCCCGGCGCATCCAGGTCGGCATGGTTGGCATCAACGTACCGATTCCCGTGCCGATGGCCTGGCACGGCTTTGGCGGCTGGAAGAAAAGCCTGTTTGGCGACATGCATGCCTACGGCGAAGAAGGCGTTCGCTTTTACACCAAACAGAAGTCCATCATGCAGCGCTGGCCCGAGAGCATTGGCAAGGGCGCCGAGTTTGCGATGCCGACCGCGAAGTAGCCGGCTGCTGGTTTTTTCTCGACTTGAATATGGTTTAAGGCTGTAACCCATATGAATGCTACAGCTTAAGCTACCTGATTGATAGCATCCAAAAGACGTGCGGCAGCGATGGTTTTTTGCCGCGGGCAGGTGACGGATCGGCGTTGATTGCGACTTTGTTGACTTAAATCATGATTCAGCCGGCCTGAAACTGGTGCAAATTCAGTTAAGCTTGCCGCCACAGTGCCTCCCTCGGGGATTTTCTTGCGGAGAGGGGGCGCGTGCTGTTGCAACAATCAAGTCGAGGAGTCGCTTCATGCAAACTGGTGTATCCACTGAGACAGCATCGGGCACGGCGCAGCGCATTGGCGTGCCGCGAGAAATTTTCCCGGGTGAAAAACGCGTCGCCACGGTGCCCGAAGTGGTGGAAAAACTCATCAAGCTCGGGTTCCGGGTCGTCGTCGAATCGGGGGCCGGGGACGCGGCAAATTTCAGTGACGAGGTCTATCGCGCCGCCGGAGCCGAAGTTGTTGACGGGGCGGCCAAACTGTGGGCCGTCTCCGACATCGTTTTCAAGGTGCGCGCGCCGACGAGCGAGGAGGTTGGCCTGATGCGTGAGGGCACTACGCTGGCCAGTTTCATCTGGCCGGCGCAAAACCCGCAATTGCTCCAGCAACTCGCCGACCGCAAGGTCACCGTGCTGGCGATGGACAGCGTGCCGCGCATCTCGCGGGCGCAGAAGCTCGATGCGCTGAGTTCCATGGCCAATATTGGTGGCTACCGCGCCGTGATTGAAGCGGCGCATGCGTTTGGCCGTTTCTTCACCGGCCAGATCACGGCCGCCGGCAAGGTGCCCCCC
>JAHFQQ010000064.1:0-11912 GCA_023259235.1 Polaromonas sp.
TGGCCAAGCAGTACACGAATGCCGAGCTCAAGCTGCTGGCCAACTACGTTTCGTCGGTCCAGGGTGAGCTCAAGGTGGTTCCAGAGAGCCGGTTCCGCTGAATCGGCATATGCCGTCGCAAAAAAGCCGCTGAACCAGCGGCTTTTTAATTGACGGAAGGACGGGTCGGTGTCTGCCGGCGCGGGGTGAATGGCCTTTTAATCCCGGGTCGCATGGCGCTGCACGCATTCAAGGTAGGCGGCGCCATTGGGCAGTTGACCCGCGCGCTGGCTTTCCCGGATCGTTTGTTCCAGGCAGTCCATGACTTCGTGGTGTGCTTTGTGCAGGGAGTTGCGCCTGGCAGTCAGCAGTTCCACGGCCTGACGAATGCCGTGTGGCTGGTCGATGGAGCACTGCTCTGTGATCGACAGGTGCATCGACAGATGCAGGAAGGGGTTGGTCTTGCCTGCCTGCGCAGCATGCATTTTTTCCAGCGCGGCATTGACATCGGCAAGATCCGCATGGAACTCGGGGTGCTCATCGATCCACTGGCTTGCGATGGTTTCCAGCGCTTCCAGCGGCTGACCTGCCAGCGCCTTGGCATGAACCGAGCAAAAAAACCGTCGGACGTCGGCTTGCGAGGGGGCGAACATTCGCAAAGCGTATCACGGGCCCCGTTTCGGCTGGCTGGCACGGGGACAGGCGGTGTACCGTAGTCCTGCGTGAACCGGCTGTACGGTCCCCTGGCAGCCATTTCAGTTTCGCGGATGCCTGTAGACGCGATAAATCGCATCGCGAAATTCCATTTCTCTTTCCATTGCAGCGCCCAGCGTGATAGCCAACCTGATCGAGGGTTGATTTTCACAGTGAATGAGGCTGATCAAGTGCAGTTCGGGCATATGGCGTGCCGCCATCGCCTGGACAGCGCGGGCCGCCTCACTGGCGTACCCCTTGCCCCAGTGCCTTCGAGCCAGGGCCCATTTGATCTCTGGTTCCGGCCATTCTTTCGGATACCAGAGGCCGGTGACACCCAACACCGACCCGGTTACTTTTTCCTGGATGACATAGGGTCCATAGCCGTGCCGCTGCCAATGCCGGGTGAGGCTTCCTACCGTTCGCCGGCTTTCGTCCTCCGGCAAGGGATGCCGGGTGGTGTATTTCGTGCATTCCGCATCGGAGTAATACTCGTGCAAAGCGGGCCAGTCTTCATCCTTGACGGTTCTCAGAAAAAGTCGATCCGACTCGACCGACTCCGGAATCAGGAATTCCATGGGGTTTGCCTCCACCGCTGCTGTTAAGTTAATGATTATGAATCCACCATGCACAAAATCCGTGGCGATTGGGCGCTTCCTTCGAGCAACCGTATAGTATGGTGGCGGCAGCGCGGATCCGGAACGCATGCCGCTGTCTGTCAAAATCCGTTGAGGGAAATTTCAAATGAAAGCAACCACCATCACAGGCATTGTCCTGATCGTGCTGGGCATCGCGGGCTTCCTGACTGGCGGCTTCAGCTTCACCAAAGACACGACAGCTGCGAAACTCGGCCCGCTTGAGTTGACCGTCAAGGAGAAGCAGACTGTCAACTTTCCGCAGTGGCTCAGTCTGGGTGCGATTGCCCTGGGGGCCATCGTGCTGGTTGTCGGTGCCCGCAGGAGCTGATGCCGGCAAGGCTGGCGCCACGGCTTTCCGCCCGACCCTGACTCTCAACGCACCCGCATGGCCTGCCGCCTTGCCGGGTGCTCGCCGATACCGAATAAACTTGGTTCCTGTCTTCCATAACTTGCGAGAACCATGATGACCCAAGCCTTTATTTGCGACGCCATCCGCACCCCCTTCGGCCGCTACGGCGGCGCCCTGAGCAGCGTGCGCACCGACGACCTCGCCGCCATTCCCATCAAGGCCCTGATCGCGCGCAACCCCGGCGTCGATTGGCAAGCCGTCACCGACCTGATTTTCGGCTGCGCCAACCAGGCCGGAGAGGACAACCGCAACGTGGCGCACATGGCCAGCTTGCTGGCGGGGCTGCCGCCGGAGTTGCCTGGCGCCACCATCAACCGCCTGTGCGGCTCGGGTTTGGATGCTTTAGGCACTGCAGCCCGCGACATCAAAGCGGGAGAAGCTACATTAATGATAGCAGGCGGTGTTGAAAGCATGAGTCGCGCACCGTTTGTCATGCCCAAGGCCGAGAGCGCCTTCAGCCGCGCCAATGCGGTGTATGACAGCACCATCGGCTGGCGCTTCATCAACCGGCTGATGAAGGAGAAGTACGGCGTGGACAGCATGCCCGAAACCGCCGAGAACGTCGCCACCGACTACCACATCAGCCGCGAAGACCAGGACAAGATGGCCCTGTCCAGCCAGCTCAAAGCCGTTGCAGCGCAAAAATCGGGCTACTTCGATGCCGAAATCACGCCCGTCACGATTGCCCAGAAAAAAGGCGATGCCATCGTGGTGAGCCGCGACGAGCACCCGCGCGAGACTTCTCTGGAGGTGCTGGCCAGGCTCAAGCCCATCGTGCGCCCGGACGGCACCGTGACCGCTGGCAATGCCAGCGGCGTGAATGACGGCGCCTGCGCGCTGCTGCTGGCCGATGAAGCCAGCGCCGCTAAAAACGGGCTCACGCCGCGCGCCCGCATTGTTGGCATGGCCACCGCGGGCGTTGCGCCCCGCATCATGGGCATGGGGCCGGCGCCGGCCACGCAAAAAGTGCTGGCATTGACCGGCCTCACCATCGACCAGATGGACGTGATCGAACTCAACGAAGCCTTTGCCGCGCAAGGCCTGGCCGTGCTGCGCCTGCTTGGCGTGCGCGATGACGATCCGCGCGTCAATCCCAACGGCGGTGCGATTGCGCTCGGCCATCCGCTGGGCGCCAGTGGCGCGCGTCTGGCCACCACGGCGGTGAATCAGTTGCACAAGAGTGGCGGGCGCTACGCGCTATGCACCATGTGTATTGGCGTGGGGCAGGGCATTGCGCTGATTCTGGAACGGATCTGATCGCGACGAGGCCGGCGGGAAATTCGGCGCAGATTTTTTCGCAGTTGCTATTAGCTATTACTTTAATAGCTATCTACATCCACCTTTAGCGGGGCGCGGGTGTTTTTTCCTTAAATGACCGTGCCGCTGATCACCGACGCGTTTTTCTATGCTGTAGCCATTCCGGCCGTGCTGCTGCTGGGCGTGAGCAAAAGCGGCTTTGGCGCGGGCTTTGGCTCGCTGGCCGTCCCGATCATGGCGCTGGCGGTGACGGTGCCTGAAGCCGCCGCGATCCTGATGCCGGTACTGTTCCTGATGGACGTGTTGGGCATGGCGGCATTTCGCAGGGACTTTGATTTGGCGCTGCTCAAGTTCCTGATTCCATGCGGCCTGGTGGGCGTTGTGGCCGGCGCATTGCTGTTCAAGCTGCTCAGTGCCCACACCGTGGCCGCCATGGTGGGCGGATTCACGCTGCTGTTTCTGGCGCAGCGTTTGCTGCTTGCGCCAAAACCGGGTAGCGCGCCGCCGCCGAAATGGCTGGGCGCGCTGCTGACGGCAATGTCGGGCTTTACCAGCTTTATTGCGCACGCCGGTGGTCCGCCGATCTCTGCGTATGTGATTCCACTGCGCCTGAGCCCGGTCAAGTTCACCGCCACCATGGCGTTTTATTTCTTTGTGATCAACCTCGCCAAATGGATTCCATATGGTCTGCTGGGTCTGCTCGATTGGCGCAACATGGTCACTTCGCTCGCCTTGCTGCCCCTCGCTCCCATTGGCGTGTGGGCCGGGGTACGGCTGGCCCGGCGCATCAGCCAGGCATGGTTTTACCGGTTTTTGTATCTGGGCATGTTCCTGACCGGGGTCAAACTGCTCTGGGACGGGCTCCACTGAAAGACATGAATTGCTTTCAATTTAATAGCGTAATCTGCATATATCGCGTGGGCTGCAGCCGGATTTACCTGTAATTGTTCAGTCGCTGTCGCCCTGCGGCCTGCGCTCCTCGCGCTCCTCGCGCTTCTCGCGCTCCGCCGCCAGTTGTTCCTCGAACTGCTGGCGCCCGCGCTTGACCACCGCGATCAGCTTGGCACGGTCCTTGTAGTAGGGGTGCATCTCTTCGAACAGCGCCAGGTTGTGCTGGCGAAAACGCCGCGCGCTCCGGTGCGCCGCCTCTGAACTCTGGCCCAGCAGCTCCAGCACGGTGCGGGCGCTGCGCAGGCTGGCCTCGAACAGTTCGCGCTCGACTCGCATCACACCGTGGTCGCGCAACTGGTTCCAGTGCGTGACATCTCTGGCCCGGGCCACCAGTTCCAGCTGTGGGAAGTGCTCGTGCACCAGATCGGCAATTTCCAGCGACTGCTCCACGCCATCGACTGCCAGTACAAGAATTTTGGCCTGGGCCGCGCCAGCGGTGCGCAGCAGGTCGAGCCGGGTGGCGTCGCCGTAGAACACCTTGGAGCCGAAGGCGCGCGCCGCCTCGATCATCTCGGCGTCGTGGTCCAGCACGGTCGCGCCGATGCCCTCCGCGGCCAGCACCCGTCCGACGATCTGCCCGTAGCGGCCAAAGCCCGCGATGATCACGGGCGCGTTCTGCGGCTCGGAGATTTCTTCCAGCACCGGCACATTGCAGTTCGCATAGCGCGGCAGCAGCCACTTGTCGACAGCCACCAGCAGCAGCGGGCTGATAAGCATTGACAGCGCCACCGCGCCGATCAGCAGCGACGCCGTTTCGGGCGGAAACACGTTGGCGCCGGCCGCCGCCTGGAACACCACGAAGGCAAACTCGCCGCCCTGTGCCAGCAACAGCGTGAACACCGGGCGCTCCTGGAACGGCACATCCATGGCGCGCGCCAGTGCATTAATCACGATCAGCTTGAGCGCGAGAAAGCCGAACAGGATGGCCGCCATCAAGCCCGGTGATTTGAGCAGCACGCCAAAGTCGATGCTCATGCCGACCGCGATGAAAAACAGCCCGAGCAGCAGGCCCTTGAACGGTTCCAGGTCGGTTTCCAGCTCGCGCCGGTACTCGCTCTCGGCCAGCAGCACGCCGGCCAGAAAGGCGCCCAGCGCCATGGACAGGCCGACGAACTGCATGAGTCCGGCAATGCCCACCACCAGCAGCAGCGAGGCGGCGGTGAATATTTCGGGCGTCTCGCTGCGCGCGATCCAGCGCAAAAGCGGGCGCAGCAGCAGCCGGCCGCCGAGGATGATGCCACCGATGGTCGCTACGATTTTGATGGCTTCCAGCGTCCGGTTGGCCACGACGACCGCCTCGTTGGATTCGGTCACGACAGCCAGCAGCGGCAGCAGCGCCAGGATCGGAATGGCGGCAACGTCCTGGAACAGCAGGATGGAAAATCCGGCCTGCCCGCTGGAGGTGCGCAGCAGGTTGCGCTCGCCCATCACCTGCAGCGCGATCGCGGTGCTTGACAGCGCCAGGCCCAGTCCGATCACCACGGCCGTCTGCCAGCGCACGCCGAAGGCCACGGCCGTGACGCTGATGGCCAGCGCGCAAATCAGCACCTGGGCGCTGCCCCAGCCGAAGATCGGGCGACGCAGGTTCCACAGGCGGCGCGGTTCCAGCTCCAGCCCGACCAGAAACAGCATCAGCACGACGCCAAACTCGGCAAAGTGCAGGATGTCCTGCACATTGGTCACCAGCCCCAGTCCCCAGGGACCGATGGCGATGCCCGCGACCAGGTAGCCGATGATGGAGCCGAGGCCGAGTTTTTTGGCCAGTGGCACGGCGATGACGGCTGCCGTGAGGTAGATAAAACTGTTGACAAGCCAGGCGGGCGCGGGTTCCATGCCGTTACCATAGCGGAAAAGTCGACCCAAATGTCAGGACAAGCGCCAGTTCCAGCACCCAAGGAGTTTTTATGCCCGTGGTTGTCATTGCCAATCCAAAAGGGGGCGTCGGCAAAACGACGCTGGCCACCAATGTGGCCGGTTACTTTGCCAGCCGGGGCCGCGCGGTCATGCTGGGCGACGCTGACCGGCAGCAGTCTTCAAGGCTGTGGCTGGGCTTGCGCCCAGCCGCTGCCAGGCCGATTGCAACCTGGGAGGTCAACGCCGGGCAGATCGTCAAACCGCCCAAAGGTACCACTCATGTGGTGCTCGACTCGCCAGGGGGCCTGCATGGCAGGCACTTTGACAGTGTCATCAAGCTGGCCGGCAAGGTGATCGTTCCCTTGCAGCCCAGCGTGTTTGACATTTTTGCCACACGCGCTTTTCTCGACCAGTTGGCCGAGCATCGCCATGCCGGCAAGATGCAGGTAGGCATTGTCGGCGTGCGCGTCGATGCACGCACGATTGCCGCAGACAAGCTGCGCGAATTTGTTGAGGGCCTGGGGCTGCCGGTGCTCGGTTATGTGCGCGATACGCAAAACTACATTCACCTGGCGGCGCGCGGCCTTACGCTCTTTGACGTGGCGCCCGGCCGGGTCGAGAAGGATCTGGCGCAATGGCGGGGCATTTGCAACTGGTTGGATCAGTAGGCCGGCCAGGCCTGTTGCTGAATCGACAAGCTGGCACGGGATGTGCCGCTAAAGTCGGATCATGAAAACCTTTAAATCCCTGTCCGAGCTGGCGGCCAGCATCGGCCAGGAAGTGGCTGTGAGTGACTGGATCACCATCACGCAGCAGCAGGTCAACCAGTTTGCCGAAGCGACGGGCGACCACCAGTGGATTCATGTGGACGTCGAAAAAGCCAGAGCGGGCCCGTTTGGCGGCCCGATTGCGCACGGTTTTCTGACGCTGTCTCTATTGCCGAGGTTTTTTGAATCCTCGTTGGAGGTTGCCGGCTTGGCCATGGGCGTGAACTACGGACTGAACAGGGTGCGTTTCACTGCCCCCGTGCCGGTCGGCAGCCGCCTGCGCGCCCGCATGAAACTGTTGACAGTCGAGCCGATCGACAACGACGGCGTTCAGATGGGCTGGGAAGTGACGGTGGAGCGCGAGGGGTCGGCCAAGCCGGTGTGCGTGGCCGAATCGCTGGTGCGGCGCTACCCCTGAGCCTTCGCCCGGGGAGCCGGCTGGCTGACTGCCCCGTCAAAGCGGTTTTGCCGCCAGGCCTCGAACACCGCGACGGCCACCGCATTGGACAGATTCAGACTGCGCTGGCCGGGCTGCATGGGCAGCCTGAGGCGCTGGGCGAACGGAAAGGATTCACGCACGAAATGCGCCAGTCCGCTGGTTTCAGAGCCAAACACCAGCCAGTCACCGGGCCGGAAGTGCGCGTCATACAGGCTGCGGCTGCCATGCGTGGTCATGGCAAAGAGCCGCTCGGGCGGCGGTTGCTGGCTGTCCAGCAATGCTTGCCAATTGGCGTGGCGCAGCACCTGAGCGTACTCATGGTAGTCGAGTCCGGCGCGCCGCAGGTGTTTGTCGTCCATCGAAAAGCCGAGCGGCTCCACCAGATGCAGACGGCATCCGGTGTTGGCCGCAAGCCGGATCACATTGCCGGTGTTGGGTGGAATTTCGGGTTCGACAAGGACAATATTGAACATCGCCGGATTGTCGCCCGTGAACCAACCTGGGCCGCAGCGCCGGGCCGCCCCGAGCAAGGCCAGCCCCCGTGGGGGGCAGCGCCGTACGCGCAGCGACAAGCGTGGGGGCCAAAGGCCGCAGCGCCGGGCCGCCCCGAGCAAGGCCAGCCCCCGTGGGGGGCAGCGCCGTACGCGCAGCGACAAGCGTGGGGGCCAAAGGCCGCAGCGCCGGGCCGCCCCGAGCAAGGCCAGCCCCCTCGGGGGGCAGCGCAGTACGCATAGCGACAAGCGTGGGGGCACTATTCCGTACGCGCCAGCACCAGGCCGGTGATGTGTGCGGCACCAGCCTCGCGCAGGGTCTGCGCCGCCGTAAACATCGAAGCGCCGCTGGTCATCACGTCATCCACCAGCACCACGCGGCGGGCCTTGATTTCGGCAACGCGCAGCGGGTCGATCTGAAAGGCGCCCTTGACATTGGCCAGCCTGGCCTCACGCTTGAGCTGGCTCTGGGCAGGGGTATTTTTCACGCGCAGCAGCAGCCTGGCATCGGCCTTGGCCCGGCTTTGACTTTGCCGGGCCAGTGCGCTGGCCAGTTCCCAGGCCTGGTTGAAACCGCGTGTTCGCAGGCGTTCGACCGACAGTGGCAGCGCAAGCACCCGGTCATTGGGCTGCAGATCGGCAAATACCTGCAGCACGCCGGGAGCCTTGAGCAACAAGGCAGCAAAAAAATTGGCCCAGCCATGCTGTTCGCCAAATTTGTAGCGGCCGATCAGATCAGACCAGGGGTAGGCGTAGGGCACTGCAGCCAGCATCCGGTCGAGCGGTGGCGGCTGGCGCATGCAGGCGGAGCAAAGGCCGGGGCCCACTTGGGATTTCATGGACAGATCGGCAGGCAGGGCCAGGGCGCATCGTTCGCAACGCCGCTGCGCCGGGGTAAAGCGCATCTCGCACGGCAGACATACCTGGCGCGCAGGCCAGCATCGGCAGACGGCGCACTGGCTGGCAAAGCCAGATAGCCGGTGCAGGATTAAGCCAGGGGAAAGCAGGCGTGTGAACACCGTGTCAATATACTCGCGTAGTTTCTGTCGCCGATCGGTTTGGCAGATCGATCCGTCCATTTGGCAGCCTTCATGACCATCAACCAGCGCCCACCCACGCTAGACCCAGTTGCCGTCGATCACTGGCAGCGCATAGCACCGCTGGTCTCCCCGTGGCTCCATGAAGAAGTAGCCAGCCGCATGCTTGACAGGCTGCAATGGATCAAGCTGCAACCGCGGGCCTGGGCACACTGGGGGGCCGTGCGCGGTGGCATGCAGACCCATGCGAAACTCGCCAGCCTATACCAGAATTCAGAATGTTTTGTCGTTGAGACCCATGTGGATCGGGCGAAGGCAGCTATTGAAAGCATAGTAAAGCCATGGTGGAACCCGAAGCAATGGCGGGCCGCTCCGACGCATTTTGAGCTACCGCCCCCGGCCAGCGTGGACATGCTCTGGGCCAATATGGCCCTGCACGAGTCGGCCGACCCGCAAGCCCTGCTGGCCGAGTGGCACCGAGCACTCAAGGTTGACGGGTTTGTGATGTTTTCATGCCTGGGCCCCGACACTGCCCGGGAGCTGCGCGAGGTCTACGCGCAGCTCGGCTGGCCGCCAGCAGGGCATGAGCTGACTGATATGCACGACTGGGGCGACATGCTGATGCAAACCGGCTTTGCCGACCCGGTGATGGACATGGAGCGCATCACGCTGACCTATGCAACGCCGACGCGGCTGCTGCGGGAACTCGCCGAACTGGGCCGCAATTTTCACCCGGCGCGCTTCCAGGCCCTGCGCGGCCGCGGCTGGAAGGCGCAACTGGAGCAGGCGCTGGCCAGATACCTGAGGAACAAGGGCGGGCAGTTGTCGCTCACGTTTGAAATAGTTTACGGCCATGCGCTGAAGGCACCACCCAAAATCAGGGTCGGTGCGCTGAGTTCGGTGTCGTTTGCCGACATGCGCAGCATATTGGAGGGGCCACCGCCAAAAGCCTGAAGGCACTGCAGCGCGGTGATGCAATGGCCCGGCTCGATGGAGGGGTTGCGTGTTTCCCCGGGGGGGGCGGCGCCAAATACGAAGCTATGATCTGACGCATGCCTGAATGCATTTTCAGGGTTTTATGGTCATCGAATGGTGTTGACCGCAAATTTTCTGGAGGATTGCCACGTGTCGCAGCCCGCACCAGCATTTCGTTTTGCCAGCTTGCCCATGCAGGACAGCCATGGTTATGGCGCCGTGCAGTGGCTTCTCAGGCGCCATTGCTCGCTCAGACCAGCCCAATTGGGTTGGTTGTATCTGTCGCTGTGCATCGTTTCCCTGTCCATAGCAGCTTTCTTCTGGTTTCAGGGCGCCACCCTGGTGATGCACTTTGCCGGGGCTGAGCTGTTGACGGTGGGAGTGGCTTTTCTGGTGTATGCCCGGCATGCGGGAGACAGTGAAAAAATTGTCCTGCAAGGCGGGCAACTGGTGGTGGAACTGGAGACTGCGGGGCATACCCGGCGAGCAGAATTCAACCGGGAGTGGGTCAGGGTTGAGCCCAAGGACGACGATGGCTCGCTGATTGAGGTGTCGGGCCAGGGGGTGTCGGTGCGGGTCGGCCGGCATGTGCGGCCAGAACTGCGACCGGTGCTGGCTCGCGAGATTCGCTTGGCGTTGCGCGCGTACTAGCATTCGAAAATCAGCCACATTTTTAGTAGCGAGAGTTTGATCTGTCGCAAACTTTATAATCATTAGGTAATTCAGCCGGCAATTGAAGCAGAAAAAGTGATCACGATGAATGCAAGCAACACCTTGAGCAATATGAAACGGTTTGGCGCGCGGCACGCTGGCGCACTTCTGGCCTTTGCTGCCAGTTGGGTCGGCACCGCCGCGTATGCCGTGAATGATTTGCCCGGTGGCCCGTCTGTGCTGGAGCTCAATCTGAGGCCGGCAGCCACCAAAATCGCCGAGGAGGTGATCCAGTTGCACTGGATGCTGCTGATCATCTCGACCGTCATCTTTGTGATGGTTTTTGGCGTGATGTTCTATTCGATCTGGAAGCACCGCAAATCGGTCGGCCACAAGGCCGCCAATTTTCATGAGTCCACCGCCGTTGAAATTGCCTGGACAGTCGTTCCTTTCGTGATCGTGATCGCGATGGCGCTGCCGGCCACCAAGGTCATCGTGGCCCAGAAGGACACCACCAACGCCGACCTGACCATCAAGGCCACCGGCATGCAGTGGAAATGGGGATATGACTATCTCAGGGGCGAAGGCGAGGGCATCGGCTTTATTTCCGCGCTCGACCCTGTGCAGCGCGCCATGTCGAACAATGGCGGCCCCAAGGCGGGCGAAGTGGTGGACGACTACCTGCTCAAGGTGGATCACCCACTGGTGGTGCCGGTCCACAAGAAGGTGCGCATCATCACCACGGCCATCGACGTGATCCACTCGTTCTCGGTTCCGGCCTTCGCCATCAAGCAGGATGCGATTCCGGGCTTCGTGCGCGACACCTGGTTTCGTGCCGAGAAAGTGGGCGATTTCTATGGCCAGTGTTCCGAACTGTGCGGCAAGGAACACGCCTACATGCCGATCCACGTGAAGGTGCTCTCCGCCGAAGACTACACCAAATGGGTTGGTGACGAGACCAGGAAGCAGGCCGCCAAGGCGGATGATCCAGCCAGGGTCTGGACGCTCGACGACCTTGTCCAGCGCGGCGAGAAGGTCTATGCGGCCAACTGCGCTGCCTGTCATCAGGCCAATGGCAAGGGCTCTGGCCCGATCAAGCCGCTTGATGGCTCGGCCATTGTGCTGAATGCGGATCACAACAAGCAAATTCTCACAGTTCTTTCTGGCGTTGCCGGAACCGCAATGCCTTCGTGGAAGGCACTGAGCGACACCGACATTGCGGCCGTGATCAGCTACACCAAGAACCACTGGTCCAACAAGACCGGGCAACTGGTTCAGCCCGCCGAGATTCTGGCGGCCCGCAAGTAGCCGACCGGTTCGGACCAAACGTTTTTAGAGAATTGAAAAGGAAATCTCGATGAGTGCCGTTCTTGACCATCCTGCTCACGCCCACGACGGCCACCCCGCCCATCACACTCCCACGGGGTGGCGACGCTGGGTCTACGCGACCAACCACAAGGACATCGGCACGATGTACCTGCTTTTTTCCTTTGCCATGTTCATCACGGGCGGGATCCTGGCGCTGATCATTCGCTCCGAACTGTTTCAGCCGGGCCTGCAGCTGGTCAATCCCGAACTGTTCAATCAGCTCACCACCATGCACGGCGTCATCATGGTGTTTGGCGCCATCATGCCGGGCTTCGTGGGCTTTGCAAACTGGATGATTCCCCTGCAGATCGGCGCGACTGACATGGCTTTTGCCCGCATGAACAACCTCAGTTTCTGGCTGCTGATTCCAGCCGCGCTGCTGCTGGTCAGTTCGTTCTTTTTG
>JAHFQQ010000064.1:11922-13770 GCA_023259235.1 Polaromonas sp.
CGGGTGGCGCGGCGGCCGGCGGCTGGACGCTGTACGCGCCACTTTCACTGCAGATGGGTCCGGGCATGGATGCCGCCATCTTTGCCCTGCATCTTCTGGGCGCCTCATCCATCATGGGTTCGATCAACATCATCGTGACCGTCCTGAACATGCGCGCGCCCGGCATGACGCTGATGAAAATGCCGATGTTCTGCTGGACCTGGCTGATCACCGCCTACCTGCTGGTTGCCGTGATGCCCGTGTTTGCCGGTGCCATCACGATGACGCTGACCGACCGCCACTTCGGTACCAGCTTTTTCAACCCCGCGGCGGGCGGCGACCCGGTGATGTTCCAGCACATCTTCTGGTTTTTCGGCCACCCCGAGGTGTACATCATGATCCTGCCGGCTTTCGGCATCATCAGCCAGGTTGTCCCCGCCTTCTCGCGCAAAAAGCTTTTTGGCTATACCTCCATGGTTTACGCCACGGCCTCCATCGCCATTTTGTCCTTCATCGTCTGGGCGCATCACATGTTCACTGTCGGAATGCCGGTGACGGGCCAGCTGTTTTTCATGTATTCGACCATGCTGGTCGCGGTGCCCACAGCCGTGAAAGTGTTCAACTGGGTCGCCACCATGTGGCGCGGCTCCTTGACTTTTGAAACCCCCATGCTTTTTGCCGTGGGCTTTATCTTCGTGTTCACAATTGGCGGCTTTACCGGCCTGATTCCAGCAGTGGCTCCGATCGATATCCAGTTGCAGGACACTTATTACATTGTGGCGCACTTTCACTATGTGCTGGTGGCTGGCGCCCTGTTCGCAATGTTTGCCGGTTTTTACTATTGGGTGCCGAAATGGACAGGCGTGATGTACAACGAAACGCGCGGCAAAATCCACTTTTGGTGGAGCATGATTTCCTTCAACGTGACCTTCTTTCCGATGCACTTTCTGGGTTTGGCCGGCATGCCGCGTCGGTATGCGGACTACCCGGTACAGTTTGCCGACTTCAACGCGGTGGTCAGCGTGGGTGGATTCTTCTTTGGTTTTGCCCAGGTTTATTTCTTCCTTTTCGTTGTGCTGCCGGCCATGCGGGGCAAGGGTGAAAAAGCCCCCCAGAACCCTTGGGAAGGCGCCGAAGGCCTGGAATGGGAAGTGCCCTCTCCGGCGCCTTTCCACACTTTTGAAACTCCACCCAGACTGAACGCCGCGGCCAACCGCGTGGTTGGCTGAGCGACCCTGGTGGCCCGCACCGTGACACCCGAGCAAAAGAAAAATAACTTGCGGCTGGCCCTCATACTGGCCTCGGTTGCCGTTGTCCTTTTTCTTGGCTTCATGGCCAAGATCAGGTATCTGGGCGGCTAGGGCATCCAGCTCCCGGCTCAAACCAGGCACCACATTGATGCAGTTCAAACACGAAAACTTCCGGATGGTGGGCAAGCTGGGTGTCGTCGTGCTCGGCATGTTTGCCTTTGGCTATGTGCTCGTGCCCATTTACAAGACCATTTGCGAGCTCACCGGCGTCAATGTGCTAGCCCTGGCCGAGCAGCAAATTCCTGGCGCCAGCGCAAAGCTGCCGGCCAATACGCAGGTCGACCTGACGCGCACCATTACGGTCGAATTTGACGCCAATGCGCGTGGCCCGTGGCGATTCAAGCCAGCGCAAAATTCGCTGCAGGTGCATCCGGGTGAATTGACCACTGTCATGTATGAATTCCAGAACACGCAAGACCGCACCATGTCGGCGCAGGCGATTCCCAGTTACGCGCCGGCGCAGGCTGCTGCGCACTTCACCAAGCTGGAGTGTTTCTGTTTCAATCAGTACACCCTCAAGCCGGGAGAAAAAAAGCAGTGGCCGGTGGTTTTTTTCATT
>JAHFQQ010000065.1 GCA_023259235.1 Polaromonas sp.
TCGATTCGATGGATATCGAGAAGGAACGCGGGATAACCATTAAAGCGCAAACTGCGGCGCTCAAATACAAGGCACTCGATGGCCAGGTATACAACCTGAATCTGATCGACACGCCTGGCCACGTGGACTTTTCCTATGAAGTGAGCCGCTCGCTCTCGGCCTGCGAAGGTGCGCTGCTGGTGGTGGATGCCAGCCAGGGCGTTGAAGCGCAGACGGTAGCCAACTGCTACACGGCGCTTGACCTGGGCGTGGAAGTCGTGCCCGTGCTCAACAAGATGGATCTGCCGCAGGCCGACCCCGACAACGCGAGGCAGGAAATCGAGGAAGTGATCGGCATTGATGCGACCGAGGCCATACCCTGCAGTGCAAAGACCGGCATGGGTATTGACGAAATCCTTGAAGCGGTGATTACCAGGATTCCGCAGCCCCGCGGCAACCCTGCGGGTGCGCTGCGGGCCATGATCATTGACAGCTGGTATGACGCCTATGTTGGCGTGGTCATGCTGGTACGGGTGGTGGACGGGCGACTGGCCAGGGGTGAGCGCATCAAGCTGATGGCCAGCGAGGCCATGTACAACGCCGATCAACTGGGCGTATTTACGCCGCATACCGAACCGCGCCAATCGCTTGAAGCGGGAGAAGTAGGGTTTGTGATCGCGGGAATCAAGGAACTCCAGGCGGCGCGGGTGGGCGACACCCTGACCGTGGTCAGAGCAGGTACCGGTAGCGCGGCCTTTACAGCCACCGAGCCACTGCCCGGCTTCAAGAAAATCCAGCCGCAGGTGTTTGCCGGGCTGTACCCAACCGAGGCGAGCGAGTACGACTCCCTGCGCGATGCGCTGGAAAAGCTCAAGCTCAATGATGCCTCGTTGCATTACGAGCCTGAAGTCAGCCAGGCGCTGGGCTTTGGGTTTCGCTGCGGCTTTCTGGGGCTGCTGCACATGGAGATCGTGCAGGAGCGGCTCGAGCGCGAGTTCGATCAGGATCTGATCACGACAGCGCCCAGCGTGGTGTATGAGGTGCTCAAGGCCGATGGCGAGATCATCAGGGTCGAGAATCCGTCGAAGATTCCCGACGCGGGGCGGGTCAACGAGATTCGCGAGCCCATTGTCACGGTACACCTCTACATGCCGCAAGACTACGTGGGCGCGGTCATGACGCTGGCCAACCAGAAGCGCGGCGTGCAAATGAACATGGCCTATCACGGCAAGCAGGTCATGCTCACCTATGAAATGCCGCTGGGCGAAATTGTTCTGGATTTTTTTGACAAGCTCAAATCGGTCTCGCGCGGCTACGCCTCCATGGACTACGAGTTCAAGGAATTCCGGGCATCCGACGTGGTGAAGGTCGATATATTGCTCAATGGCGAGCGGGTTGATGCGCTGTCCATCATTGTTCACCGCAGTCAATCGGCTTACCGTGGGCGCGCCGTGGTCGCCAAAATGCGCGAGATCATTTCACGGCAACAATTCGATGTCGCGATCCAGGCTGCCATCGGGGCCAACATTATCGCGCGTGAGACAATCAAGGCGCTGCGCAAGAACGTAATTGCCAAATGCTACGGCGGCGATATTTCACGCAAGCGCAAACTTCTTGAGAAGCAAAAGGCAGGGAAAAAGCGCATGAAGCAAATCGGTTCGGTGGAAGTTCCCCAAGAGGCCTTTCTGGCCATATTGCAGGTGGAGGAATGATGAACGGTGCAATGAGTTCTATCACGACTGTGGTGCTGGCCGCGTTCGTGGCGTACGGGGGCGCCTGGTATTTTGGCGTGTTGGAAGGCAATTTTGCGCTGCTGCTGTTCCTGGCGACGGTGGTCACCGGTATCTACTGGCTGGCTGAGCGTTTTTACTTTTTGCCACAGCGTCTGCAAGCCGTCGCGACACTCGAAACGAACGCCGCAAACCGCCGTGCGGAGTTGAGCCGGCTCGGCATCAATCAGGTTGACGACCACACCGACGCCGCCAAAACCAGGCTCATCATGCAGCCTTGGTGGCTGGATTGGACTGCGGGGCTGTTCCCGGTCATTTTGGTGGTGTTTCTGCTGCGCTCGTTTCTTTTTGAGCCGTTCAAGATTCCTTCGGGCTCCATGATCCCGACCTTGCTCATCAATGACCTGATCCTGGTCAATAAATTCCACTATGGCATACGCCTGCCGGTCATCAATACCAAGGTCTGGAACAACCAGGAACCCGAACGTGGCGATGTGATGGTGTTCCGCTATCCGCCCAAGCCCAGCCTGGACTACATCAAGCGCGTTGTCGGCATTCCGGGCGACGAGGTGGCTTACCTGAACAAGCACCTCACCATTAATGGCAAGCCCGTGCCCAAGACGCCATTGCCTGATTTTTTCGATGAAGACTCCATGCGCTACTCCAAGCAGTTCGAGGAGGTGCTTGGCGGCAAGAAGCATCGCTTGCTCAATGACGACGAACGCCCGTCCTTTGTTCCCGGTGCCAGTGATTTTCAATTCAAGCAAAATTGCCGCTACAGTAGCGAGGGGGTAGTTTGCAAGGTCCCTGAAGGGCACTATTTCATGATGGGCGACAATCGCGATAACTCGCTGGATTCACGCTACTGGGGATTTGTGCCAGAGAAAAACATCGTGGGCAAGGCCTTTTTCGTCTGGATGAATTTCGGTAACCTCAAGCGTATTGGTCCGTTCAACTGATTTTTATGGGCTTTGCACTTCCCGGAGCGCGGCTTGCTGTACGTGGGAGCTTGCACTTTTCAGTCGAAGCAGGAGAAAAAATGAAACATCGGCAACGCGGCATTTCGTTCATCGGCCTATTGTTCGTCGGGGTTGTGGTGGCGTCCGCCGGCATCCTGACCGCCCAGGTCATTCCGACACTCATTGAATTTCAGGCGATTTCCAAAGCGGCCAACAAAGCCGCTGCAGAGGGCAATACCGTCATTGAAATAAGGACCATTTTCAACAAAGCTGCCGATATTGATGACATCACTTCGATTTCAGGCAAGGACCTTGAAATTACCAAAGAGGGCGACAAGGCCGTGGTGAAGTTTGCCTATAACCGCGAAATTCACATGTTCGGTCCAGCCTACCTGCTTCTCAAATACAACGGCCGATCCAAGTAAGTGCGAGCCAGTGCCTCTTCAAGCCCCGACCTGCCAGCCCTGCAAACGCGCCTGCAGCATGAGTTTTCCAATCCCAGGCTGCTTGCGCAGGCGCTGACGCATCGCAGTTTTTCGGCTGACCACAACGAGCGTATCGAGTTTCTGGGCGATTCCGTGCTGAATCTGGCGGTGGCCGGGCTGCTCTATGAGCGGCTCAGCGAGTTGCCCGAGGGCGATTTGTCGCGCGCGCGCGCCAATCTTGTCAAGCAGGACACCCTGCACCAGTTGGCGGTGGTACTCGGCTTGCCTGAAATGCTGCGGCTGGGTGAGGGCGAAGCCAGGTCAGGTGGCCACAAGCGTCCGTCCATCCTGGCCGACGCTCTGGAAGCGGTGATCGGCGCGGTTTACCTTGACGCGGGCTTTGACAAGGCCGCTGGGTTGGTGCGCCGGCTGTTCAAAGACGTGGAGATCAACCCCCAGATGCAGGCGATTGGCAAGGATTCGAAAACCGAATTGCAGGAGTGGCTGCAAGGGCGCAAAATGAAACTGCCAATTTACCGGGTAGTCGGCACGATGGGTGCCGCGCACCAGCAGACATTTGATGTGGAATGTGAAATCACTGAGTACGGCCGTGTTGAACGCGGCATTGGCGGATCGCGCCGGGCCGGTGAGCAGGCTGCGGCGGCGGCCATGCTGATGTTTGTGAACAGTCTGGATGCCTGATTCTCAGGGGCATAAGCTGCCCAAAAAGTTGCCGCCCCAAGAACAATCAATGACCATGAATCCAGGCAAGGCCGGACCGAAAAAGCTGCCCCCGCCCATCGAAAAGAGGCAGGGCTCGGCTGAACTTGATGCCATGCTGGCCGGGGCATTGTCGTCACGGGACGCGGTTTTGCCCGCCGCGAACCAAGCTGGACCTGACAGCATTCATGCAGCAGCCCAGGTGCCGCCCGCTGCCGAGCAGCGCTGCGGCCTGATTGCCATTGTCGGCAAACCCAATGTGGGCAAGTCCACCCTGCTCAATGCGCTGGTCGGCCAGAAAATCAGCATTACCTCGCGCAAGGCGCAGACCACGCGCCACCGCATCACGGGCGTGCGCACGATTGGCGTCACGCAGTTTGTATTCGTCGACACCCCGGGTTTTCAGACCCGGCATGGCAACGCGCTGAACCGCTCGCTCAACCGCACCGTGGTGGGTGCCGTCAACGATGTGGATCTGATTGTGTTTGTGGTTGAAGCCGGCCAGTTCAACCTGGCCGATGCCAAGGTGCTGGCCCTGCTGCCTGAAAAAACGCCCGCCATCTTGCTGGCCAATAAATTCGACCTGATTCATCGCCGTGCTGAAATCGCGCCATGGCTGAGGTCCATGCAGGAGCGGCACGATTTTGCCGAGTTTGTGCCCATGTCGGCCAACAACGCCAAAGACATCGAGCGCCTGTTCGGCATTTGCGGGAAATACCTGCCGTTACAGCCCTGGATGTACGGTGCCGAGGAACTGACCGACCGCAGCGAACGCTTCATGGCCGCCGAGATCATTCGTGAAAAGCTGTTTCGCCTGACCGGCGACGAACTGCCCTACACCTCGACCGTGCTGATTGACAAGTACGAGGAAGAGGGGAACCTTCGGAAAATTGCCGCCACCATTGTGGTTGAGCGGGACGGCCACAAGGGCATGATCATTGGCGAGAAGGGTGAAAAGCTCAAGCGCATCGGCACTGAAGCGCGGCACGAGCTTGAAGCACTCACGGGTGGCAAGGTATTTCTGGAGATCTGGGTCAAGGTGCGCTCAGGCTGGGCTGATGATGACGCCCGGGTTAAAACCTTCGGTTACGAGTGACGTGGTCTCCGCGCTTTTCACTTCGTGCAATACGCGACGCTGAAGAGCAGGCACGTGGCATCCAAACGCGTCAGTGACGAGCCCGCCTATGTGCTGCACCGCTACGACTGGAGCGAGTCCAGCCTGATTCTGGACGTCTTCACCCGTCAATTTGGACGGGTGGCGCTGGTTGCACGTGGCGCCAAGAAACCCAGTTCCAGTTTTCGGCCTATTTTGCTGCCGATGCAGCCCTTGCACATTGCTTTCGGCGGTGATATGGAAATCCGTACGCTAAGAAGCGCCGAATGGCAGGGCGGCCATGTCATGCCGACGGGAAATGCCCTTCTTTCAGGCTACTACCTCAACGAGCTACTGATGCGCCTGCTGGCCCGCGATGACCCGCATGCGGTCCTTTTTGATGCCTATGCCGCCACGGTGCAACTTGTCGCCAGCCAGACCACGGACACGTTGCCGTGGGCGCTGCGTGCTTTTGAGTTGCGTTTGCTGCGCGACATAGGTCTGCTGCCCATGCTCGATGCCGAGACGGCGACGCTGCGCCCCCTGCAAGCCGATACCCGTTATGTGCTGTTGCCTGAGGCCGGCCTGCGGCAAGCCGGTGACGATGACCGAGTCAGTCTACCCGGCGCGCAGTGGCTCGAATTGCAGCGGGCGTTGGGCGATGGTGCCGGGTTTTCCGACACCGTGCGCGCCTGCATTCCTGGTCTGCATGAACTTAAAACCCAATTGCGCACGCTGCTGCACTACCATTGCGGGGTGAAAGTCCTGAAAACCCGGCAAATGATGTTGGATCTGCAAGCCCTCTAGCAATAAAGCCCCATGCCACTCTTTTCCAGACTCCATGAACAATTACACCCCCGTGCGACGCATCTGCCTGGGCGTAAAACCACGTTGTCCGTCAACGTCAACAAGGTCGCGCTGTTGCGCAATACCCGGCATTTGGGCATTCCGAGCGTGATCCGTGCCGCCGAGCTGTGCCTTCAAGCCGGTGCGCACGGCATCACGGTGCACCCCAGGCCCGACGGGCGGCACATCCGCCCGGATGATGTCTATGAACTTGCAGCGCTGATGAAGGACTGGCCGCACTGCGAATTCAACATTGAAGGCAATCCATTCCATAACCTGATGGACTTTGTGCACAACCTGTCGGCCAGAGGCCTGCCGCTGCATCAGTGCACCTTTGTGCCCGATAACGAAGACCAGTTCACCAGCGACCACGGCTGGAGTTTCGCCAGTGATGCTGAACGCCTCCGGCCCCTGATCGCGCAGGCCCACGAACGCGACGTGCGCGTGAGCCTGTTCATGGACCCGGTGCCCGCAGCCATGGCCGCCGCCAAGGCGTCTGGCGCCGACCGCATCGAGCTGTACACCGAGTCCTACGCGCGGGCCTGGTCGAGTACCGGAAATGATCAGTCTTTAAGCCAGTTTGTCGAGACTGCACGGGCGGCAGCAGCTATTCATTTAGGAGTAAATGCTGGCCACGACCTGAACCGCGACAACCTTACCGACTTCCTGCGCGCCGTGCCCGGTGTCCTGGAGGTATCCATCGGCCACGCCCTGATCGCCGACGCGCTGGAGTTGGGTTATGCCGCTGCCGTGAAAGACTATCTGCGCTGTATTGATGAAGCGTTTCCGGTGGTTCTCCCGGACGAAGCCTCACCATGATTTACGGGATTGGTACCGATATTTGCGACATGCGCCGCGTTCGCGCGAGTTTTGAGCGCCATGGCGAGCGCTTCGCCCGGAAGATTCTCAGTGACGGCGAACTGCTCATCTGGCAAGCCCGGCGCGCGCGCTGGCCCGATCGCGGCATCCGTTACCTGGCCAGCCGCTTTTCGGCCAAAGAGGCCTTCAGCAAAGCCATCGGCCTGGGGATGCGTCTGCCCATGGCCTGGCACCGCTGCGAAATAGCCAATGCCGCCAGTGGCAAACCAAGAATTGTGTTGCACGGTCCATTGAAAGCGTGGTTCGAGGCGCGCCACCTCGCGGCCCATGTCTCAGTGACCGATGAAACCGACTATGCCGCCAGCTTTGTGGTGGTTGAGCAGACGCCCGAGACGCACTGAATCACGATGCCAGACATAGCCCGACACGCTCCACTCATCATCGATATTGCAGGCCAGCGGCTCACGCCTGCCGACCGCCGCCGGCTCAGGCATCCGCTGACGGGCGGCTTCATCCTGTTTGGCCGCAATTGGCAAGATCGTTCGCAGCTTGGCGCCCTTTGCGCCGAAGTCAAAAGCCTGCGTCCGGACCTGCTGATTTGCGTCGATCATGAAGGCGGCCGCGTGCAGCGCTTTCGCAGCGACGGCTTTACTCACTTGCCGCCGATGCGGGCGCTGGGCGAGCAGTGGATGAAAGACCCCCTCGCAGCCACCAATGCGGCCACCGCCTGTGGCTACGTTCTGGGGGCCGAGCTGCGCGCCTGCGGCGTCGATTTCAGCTTCACGCCGGTGCTCGACCTGGACTATGGCGCAAGCGGCGTGATTGGCGACCGTGCCTTTGGCCGCGACCCCCGCGTGGTTGCGCTGCTGGCCAAGAGCCTGATGCACGGTCTGCTGCAGAGCGGCATGGCCAATTGCGGCAAACATTTTCCCGGACACGGCTTTGTCAAGGCCGATTCGCATAGCGCCATTCCCGTGGACAGGCGCAGCCTCAAAAGCATTCTGGCGGACGATGCCGCGCCCTATGAATGGCTCAACACCACCCTTGGCAGCGTGATGCCCGCGCACGTCATTTACCCCAGGGTAGACACCCGGCCCGCCGGTTTTTCAAGCAAATGGCTGAATTTCATTTTGCGCAGCCAGCTTGGCTTTGGCGGAGCGATTTTCAGCGATGACCTGAGCATGGCAGGGGCCCGGTTGCTTGACGGCAAGAAGCTGAGCTACACGCAAGCAGCCGTGGCCGCGCTCAATGCCGGCTGCGACATGGTGCTGCTGTGCAACCAATCGGCAGGAGGCGGCAAGCCGGTTGATGCGCTGCTCGATGGCATGGCCGAGGCGCTGCTCAAGGGCCAGTGGGAGGCTCTGGAAGCCAGTGAGCTGCGGCGGCTGGCGCTGCTGCCGCAAACACCCGCAACCGACTGGGATGAACTGATGGTGCAGCCGGCCTACATGCACGCGCTGGGCCTGATTGCCTGACCGTAGTGGACACCCGCCTCCGTGGACACCAGGAATCTATCCGCAAATAGTGTTTATTTTGAGGTGCACCTTGCGCAACGCGATGATGCCGACGTTGGAAAGTACCATGTTTGTTGAGACTCCACCATGCCGGATCAATCACTGCTGAATGACTCAAGAAGTTTGTTCTTCATGCTGTCAGGGCCGCAGCCACTACTTTGCGTTGGCCAATCTCCAACAGGCGGCTACGATAGTCAAGGCAGACCCCAATAAACCGGAGACACATCATGCCCAGCATTTTTGACCAGGACTTGGCCCCCAACGAGGCAAATTACGCGCCGTTGTCGCCGTTGTCCTTCATCGAGCGCAGCGCCGAGGTGTATCCCGACCGGCTTGCGGTGGTGCATGGCAGCCTGCGCCGCAACTGGGCCGAGGTTTTCACGCGCTGCCGCCAACTGGCCAGCGCGCTTGAACGACATGGCATCGGCAAGGGCGACACGGTGGCCGTGATGCTGCCCAACACGCCGCCCATGGTCGAGGCGCACTTTGGCATTCCGGTGCTGGGAGCGGTGCTCAATGCGCTGAACACGCGCCAGGACGCCGAAACCATTGCCTTCATGCTGGACCATGGCGAGGCCAGAGTGGTCATCGTGGACCCTGAGTTCGCCGCCATCATGCAAAAAGCCTTGAGCTTGCGCAAGGCCACCACACCGCTGCTGGTGATTGACGTGGAAGACGCCCTGTACACCGGGCCCGTGGAACGTATCGGCAGCATCACCTATGACGAGTTCCTGGCCACTGGCGATGCGAATTTTGCCTGGCAGTTGCCGGCCGACGAGTGGGACGCGATTGCGCTGAACTACACCAGCGGCACCACCGGCAACCCCAAGGGCGTGGTCTATCACCACCGCGGCGCGGCGCTCAACGCGCTGTCCAACATCCTCGAATGGGACATGCCCAAACATGCGGTGTATTTATGGACGCTGCCAATGTTCCACTGCAACGGCTGGTGTTTCCCCTGGACGGTGGCGGCGCGCGCTGGTGTCAACGTGTGCCTGCGGCGGGTCGATCCGCAGAACATTTTTGACGCCATTCGCCAGCACGGCGTCACGCATTATTGCGCCGCGCCCATCGTGCATGGCTTGCTGGTCAATGCGCCTGCCAGCATGAAGCACGGCCTGCCGCGCGGCGTGAAAGCCATGGTGGCCGGTGCCGCGCCGCCAGCGTCAATGATCGAAGGCATGGAGGCGCTCGGGTTCGAGCTGACCCATGTCTATGGCCTGACCGAAGTTTATGGGCCGGCCACGGTGTGTGCGGTGCAGGACGGCTGGCAGGCGCTCGATATTGGCGAGCGGGCCAGGCTCAATGCGCGCCAGGGCGTGCGCTACCACCTCGAGCGCGATGCGCGCGTGCTTGACTCGAAAACGATGCAGCCGGTGCCGAAGGACGGCGAAACCATGGGCGAGATCATGTTCAAGGGCAATATCGCGATGAAGGGTTATCTGAAGAACCCGAAGGCCACGCAAGAGGCCTTTCTCGGGGGCTGGTTCCACAGCGGCGACCTGGCCGTGATGTACCCCGACGGCTACATGAAAATCAAGGACCGCAGCAAGGACGTCATCATCTCGGGCGGTGAAAACATCTCGTCCATCGAAGTCGAAGACGTGCTCTACCGCCACCCTGATGTGCTGGCCGCGGCCGTGGTGGCCAAACCCGATGCACGCTGGGGCGAAACACCTTGCGCCTTTGTTGAGCTGAAGGCCGGCGCAACCACGACTGCGGAGGACATCGTGGCGCACTGCAAGAAACACCTGGCGGGATTCAAGGTGCCGCGCGCCGTTGTGTTTGGCGAGTTGCCGAAAACTTCAACCGGGAAAATCCAGAAGTTCGAGCTGCGCAAGCTGGCCGGTTCTGCAGCGGCGATTGATGTGTGATTTTAGCTGCCGCCCAGAGCAAGGACGGCTGAATGGCTGGTGTTGACCACTGGACACGACTGGTGCAACCATTCGGGTAGCGTTTTATTGGTTCGCTATTTTTCTGGCTATCAGTAACCACACAATGGCCCATGCGGCACCAAAGGTCCAACCCCCGAGAACATCGGTCGCCCAATGTGCGCCGAGTGCGACGCGACTCAATCCGACCAGTGCCGTCACAAGGGCGGCACTCACCAAGATGTAGATACGTTCCGCCAGCCTGCTGCGCGTGCTTGCCAGTAGCGCTCCAGCCGTCAAAAATACGATGGCGGACATGGTTGCATGACCGCTCGGGAAACTCAGGCCAGGTACTGCAAGTTCTGCATATGCGGCGTCCGGGCGCAGCCGGCCAAAGGCAGCTTTGAACACGCTGACGAGAACGGAACCCGATATGACTGAGGTGGCAACGAGGAATGCGGTGGCCCTCGCTGAAAAGAGCGCCAAATAGCCCACGATGGCAACAGTGAATAGAGTCAATACGCTGGTGCTGCCAAGGCCGCTCAGGTCGCGCATGATTTCAGCCACCCAAGGGTGACCGAGGCGCAGTGACTGCGCCCCGAGCAACAACCTCATGTCGAAGGTATGCGTGTCGCCTTCGACAACCTCCCCACCAAGGTATGCGAACAGAAAAACCAGCAATGCCGCCACAAATCCAATGAACAAGGGCTTGAGCAAGGAGCGATATCGGTCACGCCGCGGCGAGCCGACGACATCGGTGCTGTCACTGTGCGAGTTTGCCATCGAATTCAGCTTAGCACGATAGCCCGTCCGCCTGACAATCTGGTCGGCAAAGAGCGAATAACTCCCTTCATACCCTGGACCAGGGCGACTTGACATCCGGTAGATGCCCGGCCCCTTGCGACCAAGAGGAGGCATTCGACGGCTCCTGCTGGTTTGACTGCTGCCTGTCATCAAACGATTGACAAATGTTGGATTGACCTCGCGGGCTGACGCAATCCAAGCCGCCTTCGGCCGGCGCAGCCACGTTGACCCTGAGGCCTGTCTTGGATATCCTGCACATTTCGCAGTGCAACCTTTGGGAGGTCGAACCGTGACTACTATTTCTGCGACTGTGTTGACCGCGTTCATCGCCTGGTCGTTGTTGCTGCTCATCCTCATGGAGGCGCTTCGCACCCGACTGGTGGCGAAGGGGGCGGTCGCGCCGAATGTGTTCATGCCTGACAACGCCAACCTCTCGCCGTTCATGCAGCGGCTTGCCAGAGCACACGCGAATTGCCTGGAAGGTCTCCCCGTGTTCGGCGGCCTCATGCTCGTCGCTATCGCAACGGGAAGAACCAGTGTCACGGACGGCCTCGCGCCATGGTTCCTTGCTGCCCGCTTTGTCCAATCAAGCATCCATTTGCTGTCGCTCAGTGTGCCCGCGGTGAATGTTCGGTTCTTCGCGTTTGTCGTGCAGCTGGGTATCGCGGCTTATTGGGTGTTGGCTCTACTGGCACGCTAGCAGCGAGTTGCCTTCGGTGCCCGTTGAATTCCAATGCGCAAACCCCCTGATATTCACGCAGCTGAACGTCCAGTTTGGTCGTTGCAGCGACCTGCGCTTTCGACAAGACCTTTTGGCGCATCTGGATGTTTGGAAGTGCAGCTGGGTCAGTGTGCCGGTGTCCGTGGTCATCCCATATGCAAATAAGTTTCAGCGCTGAACCTTGCAAGAGGCCATGCAATGGCTACGTTATCGACTACGTCAACCCGCTGGCCTGCGGTGGTGCTGATTCGCACGTGAACATGCAATGGCAAACGAAAGCCGATGCTAAGGCCCAAGGACAAGTGGAAGCGTAAAGCCTGCGCGACGTGACAATGCCTGCCGTGTGCGGGTTTTTTGTTGCCTGGCGCCGTTGTCAGCAATTAGTGTTTAAACGGCATGCGCACAAGCAGGAGGACGATGCCGGCCAAACATCGCGGCTTACGACTAACTGTCCCAGTCGCCACCGCCACCAAGGTCAACTGAACCACCGTCATCCCATGAACCGGTGTCGTTGAGGCCAAAGTCCTGCCCGCCCATGTCGGTGTTGCGGTCCGTGGGCTGGTTATCGTTGTTGCCGAAGTTGCCGACCTGTGCTGCCGCTTGATTATGGTTACCCATGAGGTTGCGCCCAATGGCCTCGGCCGCCATGACGCCTGCGCCCACCGCCAATCCCGTGGCAACACCGCCCATGATGTGGCTGCCAAGCCCGCTGGCAGCCGGTTGACCAACAGGCGGTTGCATCGCACCCCCAGCCGCTGTGCCAAAGGCCTGGGGGCCACTCATGCTGCCCTGGTTTGCGTAGACCGGTTGTTGGGCAAACGGTGTGGGTGCCTTTCTACGGAACATGAAGTAGCCAAAAGCAATCACGCCGCCGGTGAGCAGCAGAGGCAGGCCCCATGCGGAAGAAGACGCGGCAGCGGCTGGAGCGCCATAGTGCACCGCCGAGCCGCTGCGCGCCATCGGGCTACTCCTGGCTGAAAGTTGCGAGCGCAGGGCCTGGAGGGCTCCTGCTTTGGCAAAAGGAAGCCCTGGGGCCAGCTTTTCCGCGGCCGCCAACGCCTCACGGGCCCGGCCCAAGTTGCCTTGACGTGCGTAGAGCTCGCTTTGCACGTAGTGCGCCTTTGCGCTATTCGGATGAGCAACCAGCACCTGTTGCATCATCGTCTGAGCTTGCTCGAGCTTGCCGGCCTGGGCCGCGGCGTAGACCTGGTCGATGCTTGGCTCTGATTGGGCCATGGCAAACCCAAAGCTCAAAAATAAAGTGATGACGAGCCACTTGCCGACTCGTTGAAGAATGGATTTGCACTGCATTTGTTGCCCTTGAAATGTAAACGGTATGCTACGCGGATTTGGTGACCCGTCTGGCCAAAGCAAGCGCAAAAGTGTGTCGCCCTGGTAAAGTTCAAGGACTGCTTCGCTCGTCATTGGAGACCTCGAATCGTGGGACAATCGCGATGTGAAGATGGCGCAGGAGTTGCCAAAAAATGCCTGTAATGTGACGACGCAACTGGCATTGCAGCCTGTGCGAGGTTGGATGGTCGCCTTTTCAAGCACTCTCGCGGTCGCCCCCCTCCCGGACGCCAAAACTGCAGGGTGGAGCCTTAAAATCTGATACCTCAAGCACTCGCAAGTCCCCCCAAATGAATGCAAATCCGGAGCCAGCAGGGGCTACTGCTTCGCCGCCACACCCTGCCTGGGTACGGACGTCGTGGGCGCTTGCCGGGCTTGCCGCTGGATGCGCGCTAAGCGAGCTGGCAGCGGGTCCGGGCTATCGTTTGGGCTGGTGGGGCCTCGGCTTGGGGCTGCAGACTATCCGCTGGGCCACGACGGCGGCTGCCGTGGTGCTCGTGCTGGCACTTCTTGGCGCGGCGATGACGCTTCGCGGGGGACTTAGGCGGGCCCTTGCAGTCTTCCTCGCGGCCGCGACGCTCAGCTTCCTGGCCGCCGCGCCGCCGACCTATCTTTGGCTGCGGGTACGCAATCTGCCGCACATCCACGATGTCAGCACCGATACCGTGAATCCTCCGCAGTTCGTCGCCGTCTTGCCGCTGCGCAAGGGCGCACGCAATTTGACCGAGTACGACGCCGCCGATGCCGCGCGCCAGCGGTTGGGCTATCCAGACATCACCAGCATTGCTTACCCTGTCGGCACCGCAAGCGTTTGTACATGTCGAGCGCGTCGCCCGTGCGATGGGATGGGAGATTGTTGCCGATGACCCCAACGAGATGCGCATCGAGGCGACGG
>JAHFQQ010000310.1 GCA_023259235.1 Polaromonas sp.
ACCGGATCGGGTTGTGAGTAGTCCCCAATGTAAGTGTCCAGCCCGTCCATTACATTGAAATGCGGGTCGGTAAACAACTTTTTCATTGCGGCGTTGCGCACCTCGGCAACGACATTGTTTGCCATGAAGGGTTTGAAATCAGAATCCTGGGTCAGCAATTTCACGTCGTCAAGGGACAGCACCTTTTCTTCCGCAAGTTCCTGCGGGGCAACCGATGCCGGCACCATTGCGGTTCTGGACGCTACCGCGCCCGGCGACGGGAAAAGCGCATCCGGTTGCGGCTTTGCGACCGGTTCGTCCAGCGGCTTGCCCTTTAGGGACTCGTTCTTGCGGTGCGCCCAGCGGCCCATGAATCCCTTCGGTGCTTCAGCCATTGCCGTCTCCGCCAAATTTCTTTTCGGTGCTCACGCGCGCCGGATTGCCAAAACGATCCTGCAGGGGCTTGAAACTTTGCGGACGCTGGCGGCGCTTGGCTTCAAGCACATAATGCGCGCCAACAAAAGCCTGAAGCCATTGCACCACCTGCGGCGGTGCGGGCACCTGCTCGACGGTCTCCTGCGCATCGAGCCAGCGCCCCGCGTCATGGTAGCTGAGCGTGACAATCTGTGGCACCGCCACCGGTTCGTCGGCCAGTCTGGCCTCTTCTTCCATGCGCCAGACCACCCAGAAGCAGGGCTGCGGCGTAGTGACATTGAGGTAGTACCCTTCCGCATCGTCGGTAAACAGCTCAACCTTGAAGCCCGGGTGCAGCCAGCGCTCCTCGCGTTCGTCCTTGAGCAGCAGGCGCGGCTGCCCGCCAAAGGCTTTCTCGTTCGGTACAACGTCGGCCAGCACCCAGCGCCAGGCCTGCCAGGCATTCCCAATATATTCGCGGCGCATGACCACCGCCACCATCACGCATGGACGGCGATGAACACCTTCTGCTTCTGGTTCTTGCAACAAAAAATCGGACATGCACCAAGTGTACGGTGGTCTTCGCAGCCCGGTTGAAATGGCCGGCTCTCACGGTGGATCCAGACTCTCCCCCTTTTGAGGGACGAGGGGGGCCAGTGTTGGCGCCGCACAATCCGCCCCCGCCCCATAACCTGCCGCCGCAGCCAGTTCGCCACCGCGGCGAATGGCCACGGCACAATATTTGAACTCCGGGATTTTTCCGACCGGATCCAGCGCTGCATTGGTCATCAGGTTGGCCGCCGCCTCGTAATAGGCAAAGGGCATGAAGATCGCGCCTTGCGGCGTCCCGTCGTCGCGGCGTACACGAATGGCAACCTGGCCGCGGCGCGACCGCACCGTGACCACATCACCCGGCGTCAAGCCCAGCGCCAGCAGATCAGCACCGCACAGCGAGGCCGTGGCCATGGGTTCGAGGGCATCGAGCACCACGGCGCGGCGCGTCATGCTGCCGGTATGCCAATGCTCCAGCTGGCGTCCGGTAATGAGCACAAACGGGTAGCCGGCGTCGGGCCGCTCGTTGGCCGGGATGATGTCGGCGGGCACCAGATGGACGCGGCCATCTCCGGTGGCGAACCGGTCGATGAAGACGGTGGGTGCACCCGGGTCATTCGCGCTCAGGCAAGGGTAAGTCACGCTCGACTCACGCTGCAGCCGCTCCCAGGTGATTCCAGCGATAGTGGCATGCATGGCCTGGCGCATTTCCTCATAGACGGCGGCGACACCATCATGGTCACCTTCGTAATCCCAATCCAGGCCCATGCGTCTTGCGATCTGCTGGATGATCCACAGATCGGGTTTGGCTTCCGCTGGCGGGTCGATGGCTTGCAGGCCAAGCTGCACCATGCGATCGGTGTTGGTGACCGTGCCGGTTTTCTCGGGCCACGCGGTGGCGGGCAGCACCACGTCGGCCAGCCAGGCGGTTTCGGTCATGAAAATATCCTGCACCACCAGATGCTCCAGACTGGCCAGGGCGTGGCGTGCCTGATTCAGGTCCGGATCGCTCATGGCCGGGTTTTCTCCCATGATGTACATGCCGCGAATCTTGTGCGGGTCGCTGTCGGGTGCCAAGGCCTTGTGCATGATCTCGACGACGGTGTACCCCGGCTGGTCATCCAGCGGTGTTTTCCAGAAGTCTTCAAACCAGGCGTGGGCAGCCTGATCCGCCACACTCTGGTAGTTGGGAAACATCATCGGAATGAGGCCCGCGTCGCTGGCGCCCTGCACATTGTTCTGGCCGCGCAACGGGTGCAGGCCGGAGCCCGGCTTGCCGATCTGGCCGGTGACGGTGGCCAGGGCGATCAGACAGCGCGCGTTGTCCGTGCCGTGCACGTGCTGGCTGACCCCCATGCCCCACAAAATCATCGCGCTTTTGGCCTTGGCAAAGGCACGCGCCACTTCGCGCAGGGTGCGCGCCGGAATGCCGCAGATCGGGGCCATGGCCTCAGGGCTGCGTAGTTGCTGGCGCGTTTTTCAATGAACTCCTGATTGACCAACCCCTCGTCAATCACCGCGTGGATCAGTGCATTGAGCAGCGCCACATCGGTGTCAGCCTTGAAAGGCAGCGTGCGCCAGGCGTACTTGCCAAGGTCCGTGATGCGCGGATCGGCCAGCACGATCCTGGCACCGTTCCTGGCCGCGTTCTTCATCCATGTGGCCGCCACCGGATGGTTCGACGTGGGATTGGAACCAATCACAAAAATCAGCCCGGAATGCGCCACGTCGTTGACCTGATTGCTTACCGCGCCCGACCCCACGCCCTCGAGCAGCGCCGCCACGCTCGACGCATGGCAAAGGCGCGTGCAGTGGTCCACGTTGTTGGAACCGAAGCCGGTGCGCACCAGTTTCTGGAACAGGTAAGCCTCTTCATTGCTGCCCTTGGCCGAGCCAAAGCCTGCCAGGGATTTCTTGCCCCTGGTGTCGCGCAGGTTTTTTAGCTTGCCTGCGGCCAACGCCAGCGCCTCGTCCCAGGTGGCTTCGCGAAATACCTCAGACCAGTCGCCCGTATTGCGGTTGAGCTGCTGCAGAGCTTCGGGGGCTTTGGGGACGCCGGCCTTGCGGATCAGCGGCTTGATCAGGCGTTGCGGACTGTGCGCATAGTCAAAGCCGAAGCGCCCCTTGACGCACAACCGCGAATGGTTGGCCGGACCATCACGCCCGTCCACACTGACAATTTTGTTGTCCTTGACCTTGTAGGTCACAAGGCAGCCGACTCCGCAGAACGGACAAACGGAATCGACCTTCTTGTCCACGATCTGCGATCCCACATGCGCCTTTGGCATCAGTGCGCCGGTGGGGCAGGCTTGAACGCACTCGCCGCAGCCCACGCAACTGCTGTCGCCCATGCGGTCGTTCAGGTCGAACACGATGCTGCTGTGACTGCCGCGCCGGGCGTAGCCGATCACGTCGTTGACCTGCACTTCACGGCAAGCCCGTACGCAGCGCGTGCACTGGATGCAGGCGTCGAGGTTGACGGCCATCGCCGGGTGCGACAGGTCGGCCGCAGGTTGCCCGCGGCGCAGCGCCTTGAACGCGGGCCGCACCGTGACGTCCATGCGCGCGGCCCAATCGCTGAGCTCGCCGTGCGGCAGCGACTCATCGT
>JAHFQQ010000066.1 GCA_023259235.1 Polaromonas sp.
CATGCAGTGGGGGCCACAATGCGGAATTTGAATACGGGCATTCTTTCAGCAGTGCCGATCTACTTGCCACCGTTGCAAGTCCAGCTTGAAATCGCAGCGTTGCTTGGTGCCTTCGACGACCGCATCGCCCTCCTGCGCGAAACCAACGCCACGCTCGAAGCCATCGCCCAGGCGCTGTTTAAGTCGTGGTTTGTCGATTTCGACCCCGTTCGCGCCAAGCTGGAAGGCCGCGCCCCCGAATGCATGGACGAGGCCACAGCGGCGCTGTTTCCTGATGCGCTGGATGAGTCGGAGTTGGGGTTGGTGCCAAGGGGGTGGCGGGTACTGCCTATTGGTGACGCTGTTGAAGCTGTTGGTGGTGCGACGCCAGACACGAAGACCACAGCCTATTGGGAACCAGCAATTCATTGCTGGACTACACCAAAAGACCTGTCTGGCATTGCCGCCCCCGTGCTGCTGAATACCGAGCGCAAACTCAGCGATCAAGGCTTGGCAAAGATCGGTTCCGGCGCACTGCCTATTGGCACCTTGTTGCTTTCGTCGCGGGCACCGATTGGATACTTGGCACTGGCGCAAATCCCGCTGGCGATCAATCAGGGCTATATCGCTATGCCGCCCGGCGGTTTGCTGCCGCCCTTGTACATGCTGTTTTGGTGCAAACAGAACATGGAAAACATCAAAGGCGGGGCCAATGGATCAACCTTTATGGAGATCAGCAAGAAGGCGTTTCGACCCATTCCGGCACTCGTACCATCACCAGAAGTCGTGAAAGCTTTTGTAGACGTAGCAGGCACACTGTTTGATCGGTTAATTGAAAACGAGAAGCAAGCCCAAACCCTAGCCACCCTGCGCGACACCCTGCTTCCCCGCCTAATCTCGGGCCAGTTGCGGCTGCCAGAGGCGCAAGCCAGCGCCGATGCGGCGCTGGCATGAACCCAGCGCCCACAGTTACTATGCTTTTGATAGCTGCCTGCGCAGATTCCACGGGGGCTACAGGCCAATTTATTGCCAAAAATATGGCCGCTACACCGTCATGTATAAAAAATCGTGTTTTCTATACATATAACGGCTAACATGCAAAGAATTCTTTAGTAGCTATACACGTCGCCCCACCCAGGCTTGCCCATGTCCGCACTCACGCCGCTTGAACAACTCAACCCTGCCCGGTTCGAGACGCCTGCCATCCTTAAAAAGCTGGCCAGCAGCAGCCGCAAGCTGGCCGAGCTGAAGGGCATTGCGGCCTCCATTCCCAACCAGGGCATTCTGATCAACACCTTGGGCCTGCAAGAGGCCAAGGACAGTTCGGAAATTGAGAACATCGTCACCACGCACGACGAGCTGTTCAAAGACGATGTGCTGCCCGAGTCGTTTGCCAACCCTGCCGCCAAAGAAGTGCTGCGCTACCGCCAGGCGCTGCGGGTCGGGTTTGAGCAGGTGCGTGCCAGTGGCTTGCTCACCTGCAACCACATCGTCGAAATTCAGGGCGCGCTGGAGCGCAACAACGCCGGCTTTCGCAAGTTGCCGGGCACGGCGCTGAAAGACGGCGGCGGGCAAACCATTTACACCCCGCCGCAAGACCCGGCGGAGATTGTGGCGCTGATGGGCTCGCTGGAGCGCTTCATCAACGACGCTGATCGGTTCGATGCCGACCCTTTGATCAAGATGGCGCTGATCCACCACCAGTTTGAGAGCATCCACCCCTTCTACGATGGCAATGGCCGCACCGGGCGCATTGTGAACGTGCTGTATCTGGTGAAAGAGGGCCTGCTGGACATTCCGGTGCTGTACCTCAGCAACCATATCGTGCGCCACAAGGCAGACTACTACCGCCTGCTGCAAACCGTGCGCGATGAAGACACCTGGGAGGATTGGGTGCTGTTCCTGCTGGAGGCGGTGGAGCAAACAGCCGGGCAAACCATCACCACGGTGCAGGCCATCAAAACGGCGCTGTTTGATTACAAGCAGCGCATTCGCGCGGACTACAAGTTTTACAGCCAGGACTTGATCAACAACCTGTTCATGCACCCGTACACCAAGATTGAGTTTGTGCAGCGGGACTTGGGTGTGTCTCGCATCACCGCCACCAAATACTTGGAAGCACTGACCGAAGGCGGGTTTGTGCAAAAGCAAAGAATCGGGCGCGGCAACTATTACGTCAATCTGGCTCTGAATGCAGTTTTGCAAGGCCAGCCTCAAGGCACGCCATGACCGAAGACCAACTCGAACGCGAAACCCTCGCCTGGCTGCAGGATGTGGGCTACACGCATGTCTGCGGCCCGGACATCGCTCCTGACGGCCCCACGCCAGAACGGGCGAACTACCGCCAGGTGCTGCTGACATTTCGCCTGCGCGAGGCCATCCACAGGCTCAACCCCGGCATCCCCACCGCCGCCCGCGAAGACGCGCTCAAGCAGGTACTCGACCTGGCCATTCCCGTGCTGCTGTCGGCCAACCGGCATTTCCACCGCCTGCTGGTGGGTGGTGTTCCGGTTCAGTACCAAAAGGACGGCGAGACGCGCGGCGACCTTGTGCGCCTGATCGACTGGGCCGAGCCTGCCAAAAACGACTGGCTGGCGGTGAACCAGTTTTCCATCCGCGGCCCGCACCATACGCGCCGGCCCGACATCATCCTGTTCGTCAACGGCCTGCCGATGGTGCTGGTCGAATTGAAGAACCCGGCCGACCTGAATGCCGATGTGTGGAAGGCGTACGACCAGATCCAGACCTACAAAGAGCAGATTCCCGACGTGTTCCAGACCAACGAGATGCTGGTCATCTCCGACGGCACCGAGGCGCTGCTGGGGTCGCTCTCGGCTGACCCGGAGCGCTTCATGGCCTGGCGCACCATCGACGGCGTCACGCTGGACCCGCTGGGCGAGTTCAACGAACTGCAGACGCTGGTGCGCGGCGTGCTGGCGCCGCAGTACCTGCTGGACTACCTGCGCTACTTCGTGCTGTTCGATGACGATGGCGGCATCGTCAAGAAGATCGCGGGCTACCACCAGTTCCACGCGGTGCGCGCCGCCATTGCGCAGGTGGTGGCGGCCTCACGACCCGGCGGCAGCCAGAAGGGCGGCGTGGTCTGGCACACACAGGGCAGCGGCAAGAGCATCACCATGACTTGCTTTGCCGCGCGGGTAATGCAAGAACCGGCGATGGAGAACCCCACCATCGTGGTGATTACCGACCGCAACGACCTGGACGGCCAGTTGTTCGGCGTGTTCAGCCTGGCGCAGGACCTGCTGCGCGAGCAGCCGGTGCAGGCGCACACGCGGCAGGAGCTGCGCACGCTGCTGGCCAATCGTCCATCGGGCGGCATCGTGTTTGCCACCATCCAGAAGTTCATGCCGGGCGAGGACGAGGACACGTATCCGGTGCTCTCCGAGCGCCACAACATCGTGGTGATCGCCGACGAGGCGCACCGCACGCAGTATGGTTTCGAGGCCAAGCTTAAGACACGAAAAGTACCTCTAGCCCAGGCAGGGCGTGCGCAAGTAGCTATCAACCCCGTAGCAACCGGCGATGGCGCCGTGACGCCGTACCGCGCCAAGTTGGCGCCGCCCGCGTATGCCGTGGAGCGCTACCAGGCCGGCTACGCGCAGCATCTGCGCGACGCGCTACCGCATGCGACCTTCGTGGCCTTCACCGGCACGCCGGTCAGCAGCACCGACCACGACACGCGCGCCGTGTTCGGCGACTACATCCATGTCTATGACATGCAGCAGTCGCGGGAGGACGGCGCTACCGTGGCCATCTATTACGAGTCGCGCCTGGCCAAGCTCAGTCTCAAGCAGGATGACCTGCCGCTGATCGATGACGAGGTGGACGAACTGGCCGAAGACGACGAAGAGAGCCAGCAGGCCAAGCTCAAGAGCCGCTGGGCCGCTCTGGAAAAGGTCGTCGGCGCTGAACCGCGCGTTGCCAGCGTGGCAGCCGACTTGGTGAGCCACTTTGAGCAGCGCAACGCCGCGCAGACCGGCAAAGCCATGGTGGTCGCCATGAGCCGCGACATCTGCGTGCATCTGTACAACGAAATCATCAAGCTGCGCCCTGACTGGCATGACGCCGACCCTGAGAAGGGGGCCATCAAGATCGTCATGACCGGCTCGGCCAGCGACAAGGCCCTGCTGCGCCCACACATCTACAGCACTCAGACCAAGAAGCGGCTGGAAAAGCGCTTCAAAGACCCCGCTGACCCTCTACGCATGGTGATCGTGCGCGACATGTGGCTCACCGGCTTTGACGCGCCCTGCGTTCACACCTTGTACGTGGACAAGCCCATGAAGGGCCACAGCCTGATGCAGGCCATCGCCCGTGTCAACCGGGTCTTCAAGGACAAGCAGGGCGGCCTGGTGGTGGACTACATCGGCATCGGCCGCCATGAAGGAATACACGGCCAGCCAGGGTCGAGGCCGCCCCACGGTGGACGCGCACGAGGCGTACAGCGTGCTGATGGAGAAGATGGATGTGTTGCGCGCCCTGCTGCACGGCTTTGACTACAGCGGCTTCCTGGCCGGCGGGCACCGGACGCTGGCCGGTGCAGCCAACCATGTGCTGGGCCTCAAAACGGGTGAAACCCGGGATGGCAAGAAGCGCTTTGCCGACACTGCGCTGGCCATGAGCCAGGCCTTCACGCTGTGCTGCACGCTCGATGAAGCCAGGGCGGTGCGTGAAGAAGTTGCTTTCATGCAGGGTGTCAAGGCCATCCTGACCAAGAAGGAAACCTCGGCCGAGAAGCGCACCGACGAGGCCCGTGAACTGGCCATCCGCCAGATCATCAGCCAGGCGGTGGTGTCCGAGAGCGTGGTGGACATCTTTGACGCGGTGGGTCTGGACAAACCCAATATCGACCTGCTGGACGACGAGTTTCTGGCCCAGGTGCGCAATCTGCCGGAGACGAACCTGGCGGTTGAGTTGCTGGAGCGTCTGCTGGAAGGTGAAATCAAGAGCCGCTTCGCCAGCAACGTGGTGCAGAACCGCAAATTTACCGAGCTGCTGGCCAGCGTCATCACCCGTTACCAGAACCGCTCCATCGAGACGGCACAGGTGATGGAAGAGCTGGTGCAGATGGCCAGGAAGTTCCGAGAGGCAGCGTCGCGTGGCGAGCAACTGGGCCTGACCGAGGATGAGGTTCGTTTTTATGACGCTCTGGCCAACAACGAATCAGCCGTGCGTGAGCTTACCGACGAAACCCTGAAAAAGATCGCCCACGAGCTGACCGAGAACCTGCGTCAAAACCTGACGGTGGACTGGTCAGAACGCGAAAGCGTGCGGGCCAAACTGAGGTTGATGGTCAAGCGCATCCTTCGCAAGTACAAGTACCCGCCTGATCTGCAGGACGCGGCGGTGGAGCTGGTGCTGCAGCAGGCGCAGGTGATGGGGGAAAGCTGGGCAATTGCCTAGCGGGAAATAATCATGGGACTGGAAGACAGGGACTGGTATCGCAAAGCACGGAGTGAGCGGGAAAAGCAGCACCGGATTGACGAAACGCGGGCCAAGTTTTCCGGGTTTTCGCGTCAACATCTGGGTGCGAAAACTGTGTCGCCGATGAAGACCGGATTCATCCCGATGATGATCTTCTGGTGCGCGGTCATGGGGCTTCTGTACATGCTGATGACGCACTACCTCAAGCCCAGGCAAGCGCAGATACTGGCCAATGGTGACCTGGTGATCAATCAGTCACGGGACGGTCATTTCTACACCACGGGCACCATCAACGGCAGAGAGGCCAACTTCATGGTCGATACCGGGGCAACCATGGTTAGCGTGAGTGAAACGTTCGCCCAGAAAGCATTCATTCGCGGCGGTGTGCCCACCACGTTCAGGACCGCCAATGGCGAACAGCTCGGGCGCGTTGTGGAGGGCGTGGGTGTGTCCATCGGTCCAGTGAGCGTTACCAACGTCAAAGTGGGTGTGGGCCTGCGCATGGGTGATGAAAACGAGGCCCTGCTGGGTCAGTCGTTCCTGTCGAAATTCGACATTACGGTGATCAAGAACCAGATGGTCCTGCGGTCGCGGTGAGCGGTAGTGTTCTACAGCCCATCGCAAAAGTGTCACGGAAAGTGTCACATGGAACCCCAAAAAGACAAAAGGGTTAGCAGGCACGTACCGGCTAACCCCCGTCAATTATGGTCGGTGTGAAAGGATTCGAACCTTCGACCCCTTGCACCCCATGCAAGTGCGCTACCAGGCTGCGCCACACACCGACAAGCGCTGAATTATAGCGCGACGCCGGTTACGGCTCAGTAATTGAGGCTGAGCAGCTCGCGGATTTCAGACAGTTCGCGGCGCAACAATTGCAGCCGTTCGGCGCCTCCGGCGGGAAGATCAGCACCCTCCAGCAGGCCGTCTTCAAAACCCACGGAGTCCTGAAAATCACCCATCACCGAATCTCCCGCTTCGAGCACGTCAATGCCGTCAAGCATGACTTCGCCGTTGCGTCGCTTGTCACGTTCGGTTTGAACAATCTCCTGCAGCTTGTTGCGGGCACCGCTGATGGTGAACCCCTGGTCATACAGCAGATCACGAATGCGCCGGATCATGAGCACTTCGTGATGCTGGTAATAACGGCGGTTGCCACGCCTTTTCATTGGTCGCAGCTGCGTAAACTCTTGCTCCCAATATCGGAGCACGTGAGGTTTTACGCCACATAAGTCACTGACCTCGCCAATGGTGAAGTAGCGTTTGGCGGGAATTGGAGGAAGGGTTTTTTCCAATTAAATCAATGCGCTAATGAGGAAACTTCCAAATCTACTATAAGTTGAAAGCAAGCGCAAAAAATTAAACCCGATTTTTGAAATCTGTTGTTTTGTCACGCAAGTAACGTAAAGTCACATATCAAAGCGCACCGAATGCCCGGCACCGGCCCACAAAAGAAGCGCTTTGCCCGCGCGTTACGTGGCGGGGCTGTCACCCTGAATCTGATCCTTGAGCTTGTGGCTGGCGTGAAACGTGACCACCCGGCGCGCCTCGATGGGAATGGCTTCGCCGGTTCGCGGGTTGCGCCCCGGTCGCGGCGCCTTGGTGCGGATCTGGTAATTCCCGAAACCCGAGATTTTTACATCATGCCCATTCACCAGCCGCCCTGAAATCAGGTCAAAAAACGCGTCGATCATGTCTTTTGACTCGCGTTTGTTGAGCCCGATCTGTTCAAACAGCAACTCGGCCAGATGAGCCTTGGTGAGCGCCGGCGTTTCCAGGCTTTCAACAGAAAAATCCATCGGAGCATTCCTCCTGGCAACTATTGTTCTTTTGCTGAAGTACGTGTCAAGGGATCAGGCACGCAGGCGAGCCCGCAATTGACTCTGCAGGCTTGCCAGCACCGCCTGAATCACCACATCGATGGCTTCGTCGGCCAGTGTAGCGTCGTCGCTCGAAAGCACCAAGCGCACAGCCAGGCTTTTTTCGCCCAGTTGCATGCCCGCGCTGGCTTGCTGCGGCCGGTAAACGTCGAACAGGGTTGCGCGCCTGAGCATGCCCCGCGTGTCGGCGCCATCAATGGCTGCCATCAGTTCCGAGTGGGTCACGCTCTCCGGCACGATCACCGCGATGTCACGCTCTACTGGCTGAAACTTGCTGACTGCCCTGAAAACCGGCACTTCGCGTCGCAACACGGCGTCGAGCGCCAGTTCGAATAATAGCGGAGCGTGGGCCAGGTCATGGCCCTGACGCCATTGCGGGTGCAACTCGCCAACAAAACCGATGGGCTTGCCTGCAACCGACACGCTGGCGCAGCGGCCTGGATGCATGGCGGGATGCACTGCCGGCGCAAAAACCGCCTGCAGCGGGCACAGCAAGGCTTCGACGTCACCCTTGATATCAAAAAAGTCCACGCTCTTGTCGGACTGGCTCCAGTCAAGCGCCGCGCGCGGACCGTAAGCCAGTGCGGCGACGCGCATGGGCTGGCTGAACCCCGCCACCGTCGTGTCGGTATTCCGGCTTTGCGCGTCGCGCAAAAACACCCGGCCGACTTCAAACACACGCACCCGCTCCGCCTTGCGGTCCAGGTTGAACTTCAAAACTTGTAGCACGGAGCCCAGCAAGGACGAGCGCATCACGCTCATTTGGCTCGCAATCGGATTGAGCAACCTGATCGGGTTGGGGTTGCCGGCCAACTCGTGTTCCCAGCGCTCTTCGACGAAGCTGAAGTTGATGGTTTCCTGATAGCCCAGGCCCGCCAAGGCGCGGCGCACCGCAAAAGGACCGCGCTGCGACTCGGGCCGGACGCGGGCGGTGATCGGTGCCAGCGGTGGCGTGGTGGGCAGGTTGTTGTAGCCGACCATGCGCGCGACCTCTTCGATCAGGTCTTCCTCGATCTGCAGATCGAACCGGTACGAGGGCGGCGTCACGGTGAGCGTGCCCTCGCCTGCCACAACCGGCAGCCCCAGGCGTTTCAGTGCATCGGCGCACTGGGCTTGCGTCACCGGCATGCCGATGACCTTGGCGGCGCGCGCCACGCGCAGCGTCACGGGCGCAGACGGGGGCAGATTGACCTGGGCATCGTCAATGGGGCCGGCCTCACCGCCGCAGATGTCGATGATCAGCTGTGTGATGCGCTCGAGGTGCTCCACCGTCTGGCCCGGGTCGACGCCGCGCTCGAAGCGATGCCCCGCCTCGGTCGAGAAGTTGTAGCGGCGCGAGCGTCCGGCAACGGCCTTGGGCCACCAGAAGGCGGCTTCCACATACACATTGCAAGTGTCGTCGGACACCGCTGTGGCATCGCCGCCCATGATGCCGGCCAGCGACTCGACCTGCACGTCATCGGCGATCACGCCGACCCTGTCGTCCACGATCACGGTGTTGCCGTTGAGCAGCTTGAGCTGCTCGCCGGGCCGGCCCCAGCGCACATCGAGCCCGCCATGGATTTTGTCCAGGTCGAAAATGTGGGTCGGCCGGCTGAACTCGAACATCACGTAATTGGAAATGTCGACCAGCGCCGTCACGCTGCGCTGACCACAGCGCGTCAGCCGGTCTACCATCCACGCCGGCGTGGCGGCTTTGGTATTGACGTTGCGCACGATGCGGCCCGAGAAGCGGCCGCACAGATCAGGTGCGCTGATCTTCACGGGCAGCTTGCCTTGATGGCTTGCCGGCACGGGCGGGAACGTCGGGGTCTTGATCGGGGCGCCTGTCAGCGCCGACACCTCGCGCGCAACGCCGTACACACTCAGGCAATGCGCCAGATTGGGCGTGAGCTTGAGCGTGAACAGTGTGTCATCGAGGTCGAGGTGCTGGCGGATGTCCTGCCCCACGATGGCGCTCGCGGCCAGTTCCAGCAGGCCGCCATGGTCCTCCGACAGCTTGAGTTCGCGGGCCGAGCACAGCATGCCCTGGCTTTCCACGCCGCGCAGCTTGCTTGACCGGATCACGAAGGGCTTGCCATCTTCGCCGGGCGGCAACTCGGCCCCGACCAGCGCGCAAGGCACCTTGATGCCGACACGGGCATTGGGTGCGCCGCAGACGATATTGAGCAGACTGCCCTGCCCAACATCAACCTGGCACACGCGCAGGCGATCGGCATCGGGGTGCTGCACCGCTTCCCTGATTTCGCCGACGACTATTTTTGTGAAAGGCGGCGCGACCGGCTTGAGGTCTTCCACTTCCAGACCAGCCATGGTCAGGGTGTCGGCCAGCTGCTGCGTGGTGAGGGGCGGGTTGCAGAACTCGCGCAGCCAGGATTCCGGGAATTGCATCTTTGGGTTCCCTTGTTGTTATTGAAATTGCGACAGGAAACGGATGTCGCCGTCAAAGAACAGGCGCAAGTCGTTCACGCCATAGCGCAGCATGGTCAGGCGGTCCGGTCCCATGCCGAAGGCAAAGCCGATGTAACGCTCGGGGTCCAGCCCCATGTTGCGCACCACGTTCGGGTGCACCTGGCCGGCGCCAGAGACTTCGAGCCAGCGCCCGGCCAGCGGTCCGGTCTGAAACTGGATGTCAATCTCGGCGCTGGGTTCCGTGAACGGGAAAAAACTTGGCCGAAAGCGCAGCACCAGGTCATCGGTTTCAAAGAAGGTGCGGCAAAAATCGGTGAACACGACCTTCAGGTCCTTGAAGCTCACGTTCTCGCCGATCCACAGGCCTTCGCACTGGTGGAACATCGGCGAATGGGTAGCATCGCTATCGACACGGTAAGTGCGGCCCGGCGCGATCACGCGAATCTCGGGCATGCGGCCGCCCGCGTCCATGAGCGCGCGATGTTTCTTGACATGCTGCACCGCGTAGCGGATCTGCATCGGGCTGGTGTGGGTGCGCAGCAGGTTGGGCGCCGCCTCGGTGCCGCCTTCGACGTAGAAGGTGTCGTGCATGGAGCGCGCCGGATGGTCTTCAGGAGTATTGAGCGCGGTGAAATTAAACCAGTCGGTTTCAATTTCGGGGCCCTCGGCCACGTCAAAACCCATCGAACCGAAAATCGCTTCAATACGTTCGAGCGTAAGCGACACCGGATGCAGGCCACCCTGCGCGTGCTTGCGGCCGGGCAGGCTGACGTCGAGCGCTTCGGCCTTGAGTTGTTTTTCCAGTTCAGCGTTCGCCAATGCCTGACGACGCTCATTCAACGCCGCTTCAATCGCCTGCTTGACAAGGTTGATGGCGGCGCCGCGAGATTTTTTTTCGTCCGCCGCAAGCTGCGCCATTGCCTTCATCAATTCGGTGACGCGCCCGGATTTGCCCAAAAATCGGGCTTTGGCATTTTCCAGCTCAGCCGGTGTTGCAGCCTTCGCAAAGCTGGCTTGGGCAGCACTGACGAGTTCGTTAAGGTCATCGGCTTGGTTCATAAATTCTCTTGTATGCGGTGCGGGCGCCGGCGCAAAGCGGTCACCAAGACACCATGGAGGCCCATGAAAAAAAGCCAGGGCCTTTTCAAGCCCCAGCCCTTTATTTTCGTGCGTAAGCAGCTATTGATTAAATAGCATCTTACCTTGAAAATCAGGCGGCCAGCCTGGCTTTCACCTGTTCAACAATGGCGCCAAAGGCGGCACTGTCATGAATCGCCATGTCAGACAAAACCTTGCGGTCAATCTCGATCCCGGCTTTTTTCAGGCCGTTGGCAAACTGGCTGTAGGTCATGCCGAATGAGCGGCTGGCCGCATTGATACGGGCGATCCACAGCTGGCGGAAAACACGTTTTTTGGTGCGGCGGTCACGGTAGGCATATTGCCCGGCCTTCATCACCGCTTCCTTGGCGATGCGGAAGACATTGCCGCGGCGGCCGCGGAAACCTTTTGCAAGGGCCAGAACTTTTTTGTGGCGGGCGTGAGCCGTTACACCACGTTTGACGCGAGGCATGTGATTACTCCTTGTTCGTCGTTAATTAAAGGCCACGGCCTGGCAGCATCTGTGCCATGCGACCCATTTCGGTCTCACGAACAGTCACCGTGCCACGCAGATGGCGCTTGAGTTTGGTGGACTTCTTGGTCAGGATGTGACGTTTGAAGGCTTGGCCGCTCTTGACGGTGCCACCCGGACGAACTCGAAAACGCTTTTTGGCGCCGCTCTTGGTCTTCATCTTGGGCATGTTAATGCTCCTTTTCAATTGTGCTCGTGAGGCGCTGCGAACCTTCCGCAGACTTGACGGCCCCGAGCCACTTGTTGGTGGCGAGTGTTTAATTCGCCACTTGCTGGCGGCAGGTTTCAAGACTTGCCACCTTCGGAAAGCAGGATATCCTGCCGTCACGGGAAATGCTGTGCTGCACTCCCCTGGAAAAGCCTGCCGGTGATCACACCCGCAGGCAGTACTCTTAATCTTGCTTCACCTTGCGACAGGCCGCCCTCAGGCGTTTGTCGACGCAGCCGATATCACTTCTGCGGATGCCGCCGCTGGCTTGACAGCTGCCTTTTTCTTGCCCGGCGCGATCATCATGACCATCTGCCTGCCTTCCAGCTTGGGAAACTGCTCGACCACTATCAAATCCGTCAACTCGTCGCGAATCCGCGCCAACAGGGCCAAACCCAATTCCTGATGGGTGATTTCCCGGCCACGAAAGCGCAGCGTAATCTTGCACTTGTCACCATCATCCAGAAAGCGCTTGATATTGCGCATCTTGATGTTGTAGTCACCTTCGTCAGTGCCGGGCCGGAACTTGATTTCCTTGACCTCGATCACCTTCTGCTTGGACTTCGCCTCGGCGGCCTTCTTCTGCTCGGCATACTTGAATTTGCCGTAGTCCATGAGCCTGCACACTGGCGGCACCGCCGTGGGTGAGATTTCAACCAGGTCAACGTCTGCCTCGCCGGCCAGACGGAGTGCCTCCGTGATGCTGACAATACCCAGTGGCTCGTTGTCTGGCCCACTCAGACGGACTTCGGGGGCCATGATTTCACGGTTCAAGCGGTGCTTGCGTTCTTCGCGGTGACGGCGGTCACGAAATTCAGTAGCGATGGTGCTGATCCTTTAACATCTGCTATAAAAGCTATAGCTGCTTGTGCCCGTCTCACAAGGACGAAAGGCCAAATTCATCAACAAATAGGTGAAAAATCAGACTTTTTGTGCAATGTCCGAGGCAATCTGCCGGGCAAACGCTTCGAGGGACATCACGCCAAGGTCTTTGTTGCCCCGGGCGCGCACGGCAACTGCGCCAGCTTCCTTCTCCTTGTCGCCCACGACGAGGATGTAGGGCAGCTTTTGCATGGAGTGCTCACGTATTTTATACGTAATTTTCTCGTTGCGCAGGTCCAGGTTGACCCTAAGCCCTTGATTCCTAAGCGTTTTGGCTATTTCACGACAGTAATCGGCCTGGGAATCGGTGATATTGAGTATGGAAACCTGCTCGGGAGCCAGCCAGGTTGGCAACGCACCCGCGTGTTCCTCGATCAGGATGCCGATAAAACGCTCCAGGCTGCCGACGATGGCACGGTGCAGCATCACCGGGCGGCGGCGGGCGCCATCTTCGCCGACGTATTCGGCGTCGAGCCGCTCCGGCATGGAAAAGTCAACCTGAATGGTGCCGCACTGCCATTGCCGGCCAATCGCATCCTTGAGCGTGTACTCGATCTTGGGACCGTAAAAGGCGCCTTCGCCCGGAGAAATATCAAATTCGCACCCCGAGGCGCGCAGGCTTTCCATCAGGGCGTGCTCGGCCTTGTCCCAGCTTGCGTCGGAGCCAATGCGGGCGTCGGGCCGCGTGGCAACCTTGTAGATGATGTTCTTGAAGCCAAAGTCGGTGTAGACCTTCTGCAGCAGGGTCGTGTAGTCGACGCACTCCTTGAGAATCTGCTCTTCGGTGCAGAAAATGTGACCATCGTCCTGCGTGAAGCCGCGCACGCGCATGATGCCGTGCAGGCCGCCCGAGGGTTCGTTGCGGTGGCACTGGCCGAACTCGCCATAGCGCAGCGGCAAATCGCGGTAGCTCTTGATGCCCTGCTTGAAAATCAGGATGTGGCCCGGGCAGTTCATCGGCTTGAGCGCGTATTCACGCTTTTCCGATTCGGTGGTGAACATGTTGTCGCGGTACTTGTCCCAGTGCCCGGTCTTTTCCCACAGCGTCTTGTCGATGATCTGCGGACCCTTGACTTCCTGGTAGCCATTGTCCTGGTAGACCTTGCGCATGTACTGCTCGACGCCTTGCCACACCGTCCATCCCTTGGGGTGCCAGAACACCAGGCCCGGTGCGTGGTCGTCGATGTGAAACAGGTCCAGTTCCTTGCCCAGCTTGCGGTGATCACGTTTTTCAGCCTCTTCGAGCATCGTGAGATGCTGCTGCAGCTCATCCCTGGTCGCCCAGGCG
>JAHFQQ010000311.1 GCA_023259235.1 Polaromonas sp.
AGGTGCCTGGGGTGCTGGTGGACGCCGTGGTGCTGGCAACCGAGCCGGCGCACCACATGCAGACCTTCTCCGAACAATACAACGCCGCTTATTCAGGCGAAATCCGTGTGCCGATGGACTCATTGCCGACCATGGCCTTCAGCGAACGCAAGGTGATTGCCCGGCGCGCGGCGCTGGAGTTGCGCACCAACAGCGTGATCAATCTGGGCATCGGCATGCCCGAAGGCGTGGCCAGCGTCGCCACCGAGGAGCGCATCATCGATCTGCTGACACTGACGGCCGAGCCCGGCGTGATTGGCGGCATTCCGGCCACCGGCATGAGTTTTGGCGCTGCCGTCAATGCCCAGGCCGTGATTGACCAGCCCAGCCAGTTCGACTTTTACGATGGCGGCGGGCTTGACATTGCGGTGCTGGGTCTGGCTCAGGCGGATGCCCAGGGCAACCTCAACGTCAGCCGTTTCGGCCCGCGGCTGGCCGGTGCGGGCGGCTTCATCAACATCAGTCAGAACGCCAAGGAAGTGGTGTTTGTGGGCACTTTCACGGCGGGCGATCCCGATGTGCGCGTTCAGGAGGGGCGCCTGCAGATTCATCGTGAAGGAAGCGCCCGAAAATTCGTGCAGTCCGTCGAGCACCGCACTTTCAGCGGACGCGAGGCCTGCAAACGCGGCCAGCGCGTGCTCTACGTGACCGAACGCTGCGTGTTCCGGCTCAAGGCTGACGGCGAACAGGGCAGCCTTGAGTTGATCGAAATCGCGCCGGGCATCGACCTGGAGCGCGATGTGCTGGCGCAGATGGACTTCCTGCCATGCATCAGCCCGCAACTCAGGCTGATGGATCCCGCACTGTTTCTGGATCACACCATCGGTCTGCGCGATCGCCTGCTGGACACACCGCTGGCGCAGCGCTTCGAACTCGACCGGGAGCACCGGCGGCTCTACATCAACTTCGAGGGGCTGGTAGTGGACAAGCCTGGTGATATCACCGATCTCGAGCAGCAACTCACCGCCCTGCTGGAGCCGCTGGGCGAGAAGGTTGCGGTGGTCGTCAACTACGACAGTTGCAGCATTTTGCCGCCACTAATTGACGACTATTCAGCCATGGTCAAACGCATGACCGAGCGCTACTACAGTCGCGTGACGCGCTACGGCACCGGCAGCTTCCTCAAAGCCCGGCTCGAAGCACTCAAACCGGCCGTCGCCTGAGAGACGCTGGCTACAAATGCGGCCTTTCAGGACCGCACACTGTCGGCCACCCGTTCGGCGCAAGCCCTGGCCTGCCCGGCATCGCGGGCCTCCACCATCACGCGCAGCAGCGGCTCGGTCCCGCTGGCACGTATCAGCAGGCGGCCGGTACTGCCCAGCTCGGCCTCCACAGCCCTGGTGGCAACGGCCAGATTCACGCTTTCTTGCCAGTCCTGGCCGGGTTGAAGCCGCACGTTGATCAGCGTCTGGGGATACAGCACCACATCGGCCAGAAGCTGGGCAAGGGTTTTATGGCTGCGCACACAGGCCTGCAGCACCTGCAGCGCGCTGATCAGGCCGTCGCCAGTGGTGTGTTTATCGAGCGCCAGCAGGTGGCCTGAACCTTCGCCACCGAGCAGCCAGCCACGCTTTCCAAGCTCTTCCAGCACATAACGATCGCCAACCCTGGCGCGCACAAACTCGACACCCTTGGCGTTGAGGGCCAGCTCCACTGCCATGTTGGTCATCAGGGTGCCGACTGCGCCGGGTACTCTTTCGCCTCGCTCCAGCCGCTCGCTGACCATCAGATAAAGTACTTCGTCGCCGTCAAAAAGCCGCCCCTCGCTGTCCACGATCTGCAAGCGGTCGGCGTCGCCGTCCAGCGCAATGCCGAAATCGGCCTTGTTGGCCTTGACCGCAGTGATGAGCGCCTCGGGGTGGGTGGCGCCGACCCCCTGGTTGATGTTCAGGCCGTCCGGCGCGCAACCGATGGCGATGACGTCGGCACCCAGCTCATGAAAGACCATGGGCGCAATATGATAGGCCGCGCCATGGGCCGCATCGACCACGATGGTCAAGCCCTTGAGGGTCAGATCATGGGCAAACGTGCTTTTGCAAAACTCCGTGTAGCGCCCTGCCGCGTCGTCAAGACGGCGCGTTTTACCGAGGCTGGCCGAGTCGGCCCATGCGGGTGGTTCGCCAAGCGCGTCTTCCACGGCGAGCTCCCAGTCGTCACCGAGCTTGGTCCCCTGGGCGCTGAAAAACTTGATGCCGTTGTCGGGAAAGGGGTTGTGGCTGGCGCTGATCACAACTCCCAGGCTGGCGCGCTGGGCACGCGTGAGGTAGGCCACCCCGGGCGTCGGCAGAGGCCCGAGCAGCACGACATCAACTCCGGCGGAATTGAACCCTGACTCCAGCGCGCTTTCCAGCATGTAGCCGGAAATTCTGGTGTCCTTGCCGATCAGCACCGTGGGACGTGATTCAACCTGGCGCAACACGCGGCCCGTCGCATGCGCGAGCCGCAGCACAAAGTCAGGGGTAATCGGGTGCTGCCCTACAGTGCCGCGGATGCCATCGGTTCCAAAGTATTTTCTTGTCATGTCGCCTGGCCTGGTGGAGCTTGTGATTTCAGGTTTTGCTGTTGTATTTATCAAAGAGGTGACGCCATTTTAGGGAACACGCCTGGCCAAAACATTTATTGCGCGGCAACCCACACCTTGAGGGCTTGTGCCGTCTGGCGCACATCATGCACACGCACCACGCGGGCGCCACGCTCAACCGCCAGCAAAGCCGCCGCCACACTTGGCACCATGCGGTCCGCCATGTCCGGCTGGGTCACGGCGGCCAGCGACGACTTGCGCGACCAGCCCGCCAGCAACGGGTAGCCAGCCGCAAGAAACTCCCGCTGGCGTGCCAGCATTGAAAAGTTCTGCGCCACGGTCTTGCCAAAACCCACGCCTACATCGAGCACAATACGCGCTTTATCGACACCCAGCCCTTGCAGATCATGCGCAGCATGCTGCAGAAATGATAGTACTTGCGGGACCACGTCACCGTCCATGGGGGCTGTTTGCATGCTTTGCGGTTCACGATGCATGTGCATGAGGCAGACGCCGCAGCTCGGGTGGCGCGCGACGACACGGGCTGCGCCCGGCTGGCGCAACGCCCAGATGTCATTGATGACATCGGCACCCAAATCCAGCACCGCCTGCATGACTTGGGGCTTGTAGGTATCCACCGATAGCGGTATACCAAGCGTGACGGCATGGCGCACCACGGGTAGCACCCGCGCCAGTTCCTCGTCCAGCGGCACTGGCACGGCACCAGGTCGAGTGGACTCGCCGCCGATATCCAGCAAGTCGGCGCCATCGCGGATCAACTGCTCGCAGTGCGCATGCACTCCGGCAAAACTGCCGCCCTGCTTCAGGTACTTGCCGCCGTCAGAAAATGAGTCAGGCGTGACGTTGACGATGCCCATGACGCGCGGCTGCGACAGGTCAATCTGAAAACGTGAGGTTTGCCAGATCATGAGAAACCTTCTTTGAGAGGGCTTGCAATCACTGAAGCGTCAGGCTGCCAGCAAAGAAAAACC
>JAHFQQ010000067.1:0-3590 GCA_023259235.1 Polaromonas sp.
GGAAGTTGGGCGAATTAGTTGCTCGTTTGCGCCGACACGTTTCTCAGACTGGTGAGGCTTTTCTTGAGGTCGTTGGTTTGCATCATTAACCGTGTCTATTCGTATGAAATCTCGTGGATCAAATTCCTGGAAATGCTTCATGTTTACGGGAGCTGATTTGGCACAACCAAACGGAGATAGGTCGTATTTATGAAAGGTCGGAAGGGGCGCTCCGGCTTAAAGGGGCAGTTGGTTGAAAAAAGCGTCGATGCCTATGTGCTTGCCCTTGAAACGATCAACAGGTTGTCGATCAAATACCGTGTCGAGAGCTTCACCCACCTGATTTGCAATGCTTGGGAACTGCTTCTGAAAGCCCGTGTACTGGATCTACAGGCTTCACGGGACGCGATTTACTACAAGACAAAGCGCGGCGATCCAAAGCGGACCATTTCTTTGCGTGATGCGTTGATAAAGGTCGTTCCGAATGAAAAGGAGCCGCTTCGCCGAAATCTTGAGGTAGTGGCAGAACTTCGTGATGAAGCGATGCATTTCGTCATCAGCGAAGTACCAAACGATGTGCTTCTTTTGTTTCAAGCTTGCGTGATCAACTATCACAAGAAGTTGAATGAGTGGTTTGGAGTATCCCTTTCGGACCGGGCGACGGTTGGGATGATGACGATTGTCTACGACCTATCGCCCGGCAGTTTTGACTTAGGTAGTCCTGCCGTGAAACGCCGACTCGGTAAGGATGTCGCTGCATATCTAGCTCAGATGCAAAAGAAGATTCAAGCAGAATTCAGCACCCTAGAGCGCTCGCCCGAGTTCTCGATCGGCGTGGAGTACAAGCTGGTTCTGACAAAGAAGCCTGGTGACGCAGACATTGTTCTCAGCACTGGCGATAAGGGTAAGTCTGCAACTGTCGTGCAAGTTGCTAAGGACCCCAGTGTTAGCCATCCTCACCGCCAGAAGGAGTTGTTGGTGGCATTGGCCGCTGCCCTCGATGGAGCGGCAATTGCAAACCAGCATGACATTCAATGCGTCAATAAAGTTCACGCGGTCAAAAAGCGAGCAGACTGGTTTTATCAAGGGAAAGTAGTTGGCTCCCCGTCGCAATACAGTCAGGCTTTTGTGGATTGGATTGTTGAGCGGGTGAAGCAAGATCCTCAATTTTTCGTGAAAGCGCGCGAAGCTTCAAAGAAGTCACTAAAGAAATTACATGCGCCAGCTTGACCTTTTCTCCGCCCTACAGTCCAGCACCGAGGGCATCGACACTGAATTCAAATCGGCACGCGGTGGCATGCCCGGCAGTTTTTGGGAGTCCTATTCCGCTATGGCCAACGCCCAGGGCGGCACCATTGTTTTGGGCGTGGCCGAAAAGCCCACCGGCTTGGTGTGGGAGGGCGTGCCAGATGCCGCGCAGCTGCGCACGGTGCTGTGGGGCCAGTTGAACGACCGCCACAATGTCAGCAGCAATCTGCTGCGCGATGACGATGTGCGCACGGTGGCGGGCGTTGGCCGCCAGTTTGTGGTGGTGAATGTGCCGCGTGCCTCACGCCTGCAGCGCCCGGTGTTTGTGGGGCCTAACCCCATGACGAGCATTTGATCTGACGGACTTGGTGAGTCAGTTGTATCCGGCGGAATTGATTACTATCAAAAGTGTAGCTGCTTGCGCATATTCCATGGGGGCTGGAGTCGTATTTTATGCAGAAAGATTCGTGCAGCAGCGGCACAGACATGGAACGTCATGACGATTCTTGCAAAACTTTATCTAAAGCGTAATAATTCACTCAATAAGTGAATTTATGCGCTCAATAGATAGTAAGCCCACCTTTGCAGGTCTAGAAGCCGCGTCCCGCACACGCTTGGCCAAGGTGTTGCGTGCCACGCATGGCACGGTCACGCCCGAATCAGCCGCTGCGGCGCTGGCTGATACGCGTCTGGCCGCTTCCAAGCAGTTGGCGCGCTGGGCGGAGCAGGGCTGGCTGCAGCGGGTGCGGCGCGGCATTTATGTGCCTGTGCCGCTTGAGAGCGAACGCGCCGACTCTGCGCCAGAAGACGCCTGGCTGATTGCCAACACGGCATTTGCGCCTTGCTTTATTGCCGGCTGGAGCGCCGTGGAGCAGTGGTCGCTGACTGAGCAGGTGTTTCGCAGCGTGTGCGTGGCTACGTCGCGCCGCCCCCGGCACCGCGAGCAAACAATTGGCGGCACCGTGTTTGCGCTGCATACCGTGCCAGAGGTGCATTTCTTTGGCCTGAAGGCCGTCTGGCGTGGCCCCACCCGTGTGCAGGTGTCTGACCCGTCGCGCACGGTGGTGGATTTGCTGGCCACACCCGCATGGGGCGGAGGCATTCGCACGGTAGTTGATGTGTTGCAGGCGTATTTGAAGTCTGAACACCGCAACCTGCCGCTGCTGCTGGACTACGCGGGGCGTCTGGGCAATGGGGCTGTCTTCAAGCGCATGGGCTACCTGCTGCAACAGCATGCACCCGATGCGGCGGAGGCCATTGAGGCGTGTTCTGGCCAGTTGACAGCGGGCTACACCAAGCTGGACCCGGCCTTGCCGTCAGACCGTCTCGTTACGGCATGGGGGCTTTGGTTGCCTGCGGGCTGGTAGGCGAGATCGGAAGAAAAAATGATTCAAAAACAAGAGCTGCTGGACCTGGCGGCAGACTTTGGCCTGCAGCCGAATGTGGTGGAAAAAGACTACGTCTTGGGCTGGCTGCTGGCGGGCATTGGTGAGCACCCGGCCACGCGGGATACCTGGGTTTTCAAGGGCGGCACTTGCCTGAAGAAGTGTTTCTTTGAGACCTACCGTTTTTCAGAAGACCTGGACTTCACGCTCACCGACCCGGCGCATTTGGATGAAGCCTTTTTGCGCACGCTGTTTCAGGAAGTGGGCGAGTGGGTGTATGACCAGACTGGCTTGGTTTTGCCGCCCGAGGCGCGCAAGTTTGAGGTTTACACCAATCCGCGCGGCGGCACATCGGCCGAGGGGCGTGTAGGCTATCGCGGGCCTCTGGCGCGGGCTGGCGATGCACCCCGCATCAAGCTCGACCTCACCGACCATGAACGCTTGGTGTTGCCGATTGACCGGCGCAATGTGCACCACCCTTACAGCGATCTGCCGCAGCACGGCATTCAGGTCTCAAGCTACTGTTTTGAAGAGGTTTTTGCCGAGAAGGTGCGCGCGCTGGCAGAGCGTTTTCGGCCCAGGGATTTGTACGACGTGGTGCATCTGTACCGGCGCAAAGAGCTGAACCCTGATTTGCCGCAGTTGATGCACGCATTGCGTGAAAAGTGTGAGTTCAAAAAAATCGGTGTGCCGGATTTTGCAAGCATACAGGCGTCTCCGCTGATTGCCGAACTGCAGGTCTCCTGGGCGCAGATGCTGGTGCACCAGTTGCCCGAGTTGCCGCCGTTTGACGGCTTCTGGGCGGAGCTGCCCGACGTGTTCGATTGGCTGTACAGCAGGGTTGAGCCGCCAGTGATGACCGGGGTTGCGGTGGGTGCCGACATCGACACCAGCTGGCGCATGCCCGCCATGGCCAGCTCATGGCGTGGCCTGGGAATAGGCGCGCCGATGGAGGTGATTCGCTTTGCCGCCGCCAAC
>JAHFQQ010000067.1:3600-13619 GCA_023259235.1 Polaromonas sp.
CCGTTTGTGCATTCAGCTTGACTACCGCAAAGAGAATGGGGAGCGAGTGCAGCCGGTGATAGAGCCGTACTCCCTGCGGCGCACGCGTGATGGCAATTACCTGCTGTATGGCGTGAAGGCCGATACAGGAGGGGATCGCTCATACCGGGTAGATCGGATTGCCGGTGCCACAGTGACGCAGCGCAGCTTTTCGGCGCGCTATCTGGTTGAGCTAACTGAGACGGGCGCACAACCTGTTCTGCATGTGGCACGCTCGATAGCGGCAACCCGAGATGTGTTTCGTGCGCCAAAGCCATTGGCGACCAAAGCAAAGAGCGGAAGTGGCGGACCAAAATACACGTTTCGATGCACGGCGTGCGGAAAGACCTTTACGCGCTCCACTTACGACGGTGCGTTGAACGAACACAAGAACAAGCAGGGTTACCCGTGCTTCGGCCGGGTTGGGGCGTTTGTGAAGACGCAGTATTGAATGCGCTGTGTCGCTGATGTCACAGGATTGGCGACCGGTTTGCCAAGCCGGGCAAGACGGCGGTGGAGGCGGCCCAGGTGGAAGGCAGCGTGACCAATGGCCGCATGCAGGAAATCACCGGGGAGCATTCCAGGGGCATCACTGGCGTGCTGAAAAACCTGGTGCGTGATGGGTTGTTGACGCAGCAGAACCAGCGGCGCTGGGCGAGCTACCGCGTGGCGGAGGGACTCCCCCCAATCAGGCGATGACTCCCCTCATTTGGCACCGGACTCCCCCCAAAGCTCCCCCCAATTGGTGCCGGACTCCCCTCATATGGTGGCGAGCTCCCCTCATATGGTGGCGAGCTCCCCTCATTTGATGCTGGAACTCCTGTCATTGGCCGAACCCGCCCGACTCAAGGCGAAGCTCCCGGCGGCAGAAATGGAGGCAATGGTTCTGCGCTTGTGCGATGTCCGTTGGCTGACTTCCAAGGACTTGGCTAAGGGTTGGATTCTTTGAGGGTCATGCGGCAATGGTACTAGCGGCCCGGCGATATCCCAAGCAACTTTGTTCCTTTGCCATGTGAACTGCATCGGACTGAAAAAGAGTGGCTGAGCATCGCAATGTGGCTGTTCATGTTTTGTGAACGTATAAAAATATTAAACAAACGTGGAATTTCGTCTATAATCTCGGCGTGTTCATAAAACATGAATTAATTGAAATATTGAACATATGGATGGCCCCAATCTTCTTGTTGAGCGTGCAACGGCTGAGTTAAAGCAGTTGGGCCTTGCCGTGGTCGCGGTGGAGCCGCCCCAGAATGCACCACCGTTCCTGGCGGATGCCTGGCTGCGTGTGGGCAACGGCGGGGCGCAGGTGGACTATGTCGTCGAAGCCAAAAGCAGGCTGACACCCGCAACACATGGCGCCGCAACCATGCAGCTCCAGCACGCCGCAACTGCTACCGGACACCCCACTTTGCTGGTGACGGAATACCTGACGCCACCCATGGCAAAAAAACTGCGCGAGCAAAAGCAGCAGTTTGCTGATGCGGCGGGCAATGTCTACCTTGAAGGCCCAGGCCTGCTGGTGTATGTGACGGGGCGCAAGCTGCAGGTCGAGCATATGGCGCCCAACGCTGGCAAGGCCTACACCATGACCGGCCTGAAAGTCATATTTGCGCTGCTTTGCGACCCTGCGCTGGCCAATGCGCCACATCGCGCCATAGCGGCGGCGGCCGGGGTGGCGTTGGGCGCCATTCCGGCCGTGCTGGCCGATCTGCAGCAAACCGGGCATTTGCTGGTGCTGGCCAAGCGCCGGCGCCTGAACGCCACCAAGCGTTTGCTTGACGAATGGGCGCTAACCTATGCGCGCCGGCTGCGGGCCAGGACCTTGCATGCAACCTACACCGTGAGCGATTTTGACGGGTGGAAAACCTGGCCGCTTGAACTGCCCCAAGTGCTGTGGGGGGGCGAACCAGCGGCGAACTTGCTGGTTAACTATCTGATGCCGGGCATACTCACCATCTATGCAGACACGCTTGCGCCACGGCTGCTAATTGAACAGAAGATGACCATTGCCCGTGGCACGCAGGCGGGTGACCGTGTGCTTGAGTGGCGCAAGCCGTTTTGGGGCGCTGTGCAATGGGCGGCCCGTCCCGGCACGGTGCACCCGGTGTTGGTGTATGCCGACTTGCTGGCAACGGGTGACGCCCGCTGTATTGAAACCGCACAACTGGTTTATGACGAATACCTTGCTCGACTTCTCCCTGCGGCCTGAGCTGGCCTTGCACGCCCGCGTGGTTGCGGATGTTGAGGCTGCCGCGGCGCCGATAGGCATCGCCCCGCTCATTGCAGGCGCTTTTGCGCGAGACTTGCACCTGCAGTATCGGTGCGGCATCAGCATGCAGCGCCAAACCGAAGATATTGACTTTGCCTTGGCCGTGCCTGACTGGGCGGCGTTTGAGGCGTTAAGCAAGCGCCTGACTTCAAGCGGCGTTTTTGTGGCATCAACGAGCGCGGCGCACCGGCTGCGGCACAGCAATGGCTGGCCGGTTGATCTGGTGCCATTCGGTGGCGTCGAGTCCAACGAGCGAAAAATTGCATGGCCGCCGCGTGGCGATTTCGTCATGGACGTGTTTGGGTTTCGCGAGGCGCTTGCAACTGCGCATCCGGTATTGCTGCCGGGCAGGGTGCAAACCAGAGTGGTGTCACTACCGGCCCTTGCGTTGCTCAAAATCGTTTGCTGGCAAGACCGGCACTATGCTTTTCCGCGCAAGGACGCACACGATCTACAGATGATCCTGCACCACTACCTGGCGGCCGACAATGAGACGCGGCCTTGGGACGAATTTGCCAGCTGGACGCAGGACGATGATTTTGACTACGAGCTTGCGGGCCCGCACATGCTGGGCCACGATATTGGTCGCCTGCTCGAAAAACCCGGACTGGATCAAGTCGCCACAGTGCTGCTGCAGCAAGTCGACTCTGGCAAGCCGGGCCTGTTGCCGATTGAGATGAATTCCAACGACCCTGACCGCGCGCTGGCCTGGCTAAAAGCCCTGCTGCGCGGCCTGCTAAACACAGCGAAACTCAACCCATGAACTCAGCCACCATCGTCCAGAAACTCTGGAACTACTGCCACGTGCTGCGCGACGACGGCATGAGCTACGGCGACTACGTGGAGCAGCTCACCTACCTGCTGTTCCTCAAGATGGCTGACGAGCGCAACCAGCCGCCGTGGAGCCAGCCCAGCCCGATAGCCAAGGGGTTTGACTGGCCTTCGCTGCTGGCCAAAGATGGCGACGAGCTGTTTGACCACTACCGCCACACGCTGGAAAAGCTGGGCGCAGAGAAGGGCACCATTGGCCTGATCTTCGGCAAGGCGCAAAACAAGTTTCAAGACCCGGCCAAGCTGCGCCGCCTGGTGGTGGACCTGATTGACTGCGAAAACTGGTCGGCCATGGGCGCCGACGTGAAGGGCGACGCCTACGAGGGCCTGCTGGAGAAAAACGCGCAAGACACCAAGAGCGGGGCAGGGCAGTACTTCACGCCGCGCCCACTGATTGGTTCAATAGTGGACTGCATTGCGCCCAAGCCGGGCGAGACCATTTGCGATCCGGCCTGCGGCACGGGCGGCTTTTTGCTGGCTGCGCACAACCATGTGGCGCAGCACAACCCGAACCTCACACGCGAGCAGAAGAAGCATCTCAAAGAAAAGGCCCTGCGCGGCTGGGAACTGGTGCAAAGCACGGCGCGCCTGGCGGCGATGAACATGATGCTGCACGGCATTGGTTCTGATAAATCGGTGCCCATCGTGGTGGCCGACGCGCTGGCGGCCGACCCCGGCGAGCGCTTTGACGTGGTGCTGGCCAATCCGCCATTCGGCAAGAAGAGCAGCACCATGATCACCGGGGCTGAAGGGCGGGTAACGACCGAGAAGGACGTGATCGAGCGCGACGATTTCTGGGCCACCACGTCGAACAAGCAGCTCAACTTTGTGCAGCACATCAAGACCCTGCTCAAGCAGCACGGGCGCGCAGCCGTGGTGCTGCCCGACAACGTGCTGTTTGAAGGCGGCGCGGGCGAGACCATTCGCAAGAAGCTGCTGCACGAGTGCGATGTGCACACGCTGCTCCGTCTGCCCACCGGCCTGTTCTACGCCCAGGGCGTGAAGGCCAATGTGTTGTTCTTCGAGAAGAAGGGAGCGTCTGAAACACCGTGGACCAAGCAGCTCTGGATTTACGACCTGCGCACCAACCAGCACTTCACGCTCAAGACCAATCCGCTCAGGCGCGAGCACCTGGACGAGTTTGTGGCGCTGTACAACCCGGCTAACCGGCACGACCGCAAGGCGACGTGGAGCACCGAGGCGCCCGAGGGCCGCTGGCGCGCCTACGACTACGCCGGCTTGATGGCCCGCGACAAGGCCAGCCTGGACATCTTCTGGCTCAAGGACGACTCGCTGGCCGACAGCGACAACCTGCCGCCGCCCGATGTGATCGCGCAGGAAATCGTGGACGACCTGGAAGCGGCGCTGGAGCAGTTCAGGCTGATTGCCGGTGACCTGGGAGCCGATACGGGTGCCGCGGTTGAAACCTGAGACGCTCCGTTTTATATAGCTGAATAATAAATATCAACGCGGGCTGCAGCCTGATTTATTGAATAACTATGCTGGCAGGGCCGTCATTTTCCGTCATGGAAAATTCGTCGGTCTTGCGGCATACTGCACGCCCAATCCACTCACAGGAGATTCCCATGACTGTGCAAGAACTGGCGCAAGCCTTTACCCAACTGCTCAAGGACGGCAAGTTTGACGAGGCGGGCCGCGCCTTTTGGTCAGACGACATCGTGTCCATGGAACCCATGGCGGGCGACATGGCCGTGCTCAAGGGCCGCGCGACAGTGGAGGGCAAGGGCGCCTGGTGGTATGCCAACCACGAGATCCACAGCGTCAAGGTCGAAGGACCTTATGTGCATGGGCAGCAGTTTGTGGTGCGCTTCAGCATGGATGTCACGCCCAAGGGCGGCGCGCGCATGGCCATGGACGAGGTCGGCCTTTACACGGTGAAGGGCGACAGGATTGTGGAAGAGCGTTTCTTTTTTGGTTCGGGCGGCTAAGCGCGCTTTGCATACGCTGGCTACAGGACTTTGGGCACGGCCTGGCTGAGAAAATCGTACACGGCACGGATGCGGCGGCTGGTGCGGATCTCGCGGTGCACGGTCAGCCAGATCGGCAGCGGCGCGATTTTGATCATTGGCAGCAGCGGCACCAGCTGGCTGTCGCTGCGCGCCAGGTAGTCGGCAAGAAAGCCCACGCCCAGGCCGGCGCGCACCGCTTCCCAGCAGGCAATCAGGTCGTCTGACCGAAAGGCAAAAGCCTCCCGCGCCACCGGAAAACCAAAGCTGGCAAAGCCGCGCAGCATGGTCTCATCGCGGTCGCTGCCCACCAGTTCGTGGCCCGGCAGGTCCGCCATCTGCCGCGGCATGCCGCGCCGGCGCAGGTAGTCGCGGTGGGCATAGGCGCTGATGGTGACTTTGCCAATACGCTTGGCCACCAGGCTGGTCTGGTCGGGCTGCACCATGCGCAGCGCAATATCGGCTTCGCGCCGCAGCAGGTTGCTCACCGCGTTGCTGGCCACCAGCTCCACCTGCACCTCGGGCAGGGCCTGCCGCATCTGCGCCAGAATGGGCGGCAGCAGGTAGCAGGCCACCGGCTGGCTGGCCGTGATGCGCACCGTGCCCGAGATGCCCGCTTCGGCCCCCGAAACACTTCGCGCCAGCTGGTCGGCGCCGCTTTCCATCGCCCGTGCCGACGCTGCGAGGCGCAGCGCCATGGGCGTGGGCATAAGGCCGCGGCCGGTGCGCTCGAACAGCACAACCCCCAGTTGCGCCTCCAGCTCGGCAACGTGACGGCCAACGGTGGGCTGGCTGGCCTTCAAGACGCGGGCCGCGCCAAGCAGGCTGCCCTGCTCCAGCGCGGCCAGGAAGGAGCGCACCAGGCGCCAGTCAAAGTTGTTATTCATTTGTGAATACCAGATATCAACAGTTTATGGATTGTCGAATAACCGGCGCGGTTTCACAATGACTCCATCAACACGCACTCAGGGGTTTTCCATGACGCAAGCTTCTTCTGTCCTCATCCTCGGCGCCCGTGGCCGTTTTGGCTTGGCGGCGGCGCGCGCCTTTGCCCAAGGCGGCTGGCAGGTGCTGGGCCAGGTGCGACCGGGCGCCACCGGCCCGGCTGTGCCGGGTGTGCAGTGGCTGGCGGCGGACCCGGCCGACACGGCGGCGCTGGCCGCGCTCGGGCAAGGCGCACAGGTCGTGGTTCATGCGCTGAACCCGCCGTACACGCATCGCGCCTGGCGGATTCAGGCGCCGGCCCTCATGGACGCGGCAATCCGTATCAGCCGCGCGCTCGGCGCCACGCTGATGCTGCCCGGCAATGTCTATAACTTCGGCGCGTCCATGCCGGCGTTGCTGCGCGAGGAGACGGCGCAGCAGGCGAGCACGGTCAAGGGCCGGATCCGCATTGCGCTGGAGCAGCAGCTCACCGCCGCCACCGCGGACGGCGCAATGAAGGCGGTGGTGATTCGCGCCGGCGACTTCTTTGGCAGTGGCACCGGCTCATGGCTGGACCAGGTGATGGTCAAGGACATTCAGCGCGGCAAGTTCACTTATCCGGGCCCGATGAACGTGCCGACGGCCTGGGCCTGGTTGCCCGACCTGGCGCGCAGTTTTGTCGCGGTGGCCGGGCGCCGAAACGCGCTGCCTGCGTTCGAGACGCTGCACTTTGCCGGCTACAGCCTGACCGGCCAGGACTGGGCCGATGCGCTGACCGGGATTGCGTGGGAGCAGGGCTGGCTGCCCGCTGGCGGGCGGCTGCGTGTGAACACTCTGCCGTGGCCGCTGCTGCGGGTGCTCGGCCTGGTCATGCCGCAAATGGCATCGTTGTGCGAAATGCGTTACCTGTGGCGCACGCCGCATGCATTGGTCAACACGCGCATGGCCGCACTCGCTGGCGCCGAGCCGCACACACCTTTTGCCGAAGCGTTGCGCGCGGCGTTGGGTGAGCTGGGCATGCTTGTGCCAGCCAAGTCGGCCGCTGGAGCCATTGCGGGTCGTGCCCGGCGCGTGGCGGAATACGCTAAGTGAGCAAGGCCGCCAGCCGCTGCAGCGCGTGCCGCACCGTGGCGGCGCGCACGGCGGCGCGGTCGCCGTCAAAGCGCTTCAGCTCACTGCTGAGGTGGCCATCGACCTGAAAGCCAAACCAGACCGTTCCCACCGGCTTGTCCCTGCTGCCGCCGCTGGGGCCCGCTACGCCGGTAACGGCCACTGCCGCCTGCGCACGCGAATGGCCAATCGCGCCTTGTGCCATGGCCCGCGCCACCGCTTCGCTGACCGCGCCGTGGGAGGTGATGAGCGCGCCGTCAACGCCGAGCATGTCGGTCTTGGCCTGGTTGGAATAGGTGACAAAGCCGCGCTCAAACCAGTCGCTGGAGCCGGCCAGCCCGGTGCAGGCCGCAGAAATCAGGCCACCGGTGCAGCTTTCGGCAGTGGCTAGCATCCACTGCTTTTTCTTAAGCAATTCGGCCAATTGCGCAACAAGAGCGGGCACAGCCAGCTCTTCTTCTGATAGCAACTTCTCGCTCACCAGAACCGCCACAGCGCAATCACCAGCAGCGTGCAAAACGCGGCCAGAATATCGTCGAACAAAATGCCAAAGCCGCCGCGCCAGCCCAGGCCCTTGAAGGTTTTGTCGGCCCAGGCCACCGGGCCGAATTTGACGGCGTCAAAAAAGCGGAACAGCAAGAAGGCCACGCCTTGCATCGTGAGGCTGGCTGGCATCACCAGCCATAGCACCAGCCAGAACGCCAGCACCTCGTCCCAGACAATACTGCCGGGGTCGGCAACGCGCATGTTCCGGGCCGTGACGGTGCAGGCCCACCAGCCCACCGGCAGCGAGACCGCAATCAGCACGCCCATTTCGGCCGGCGCCAGCCAGTGCTGCAACACCAGAAACGACAGCCACGCCCACAAGGTGCCGGCGGTGCCGGGGGCCACCGGGCTCAGCCCCGAACCAAAACCCAGGGCGATGAAGTGCGCCGGATGCGCCAGCAAAAACCTGGAATTGGGCCGGGGCGGGGCGGTGCTGGCAGGCTCAGCGGGCAAGAGGGGGTCAGTCATGGTCAGCCTGGGATTATGCAAAATGGTCGAACGACGCGAAGCTGCGGGTCAGTGCGCGGCCTTGCGCGTCGATCAGCCGCAGGCCGGATGTGGCCTCGATTTTTCCGATGCGGGTCACCGGCGTTTGCGCCTGCTGCGCCGCCGCCTGCACCGCCTGCCGGGCCGAGGCTGGCGCGGTGAAGGCCAGTTCATAGTCGTCGCCGCCGGCCAGCACGAAGTCGAGCTGTCTTTCAGAAGAAATAATGCCATTGACCCAATCAGGACGGGCGCAGGCAGCTATTAAACCAATAGCTATCGAGGTGTCGATGGTGGCCCCCACGGCGGATGCCTGCAGGATGTGACCGAGGTCGCCCAGCAGGCCGTCGCTCACGTCAATCGCCGCCGTTGCCACGCCGCGCAGCGCCAGGCCCAGCGCCACGCGCGGCGTTGGTTGCTCCATGCGCCGGCACGCCTGCGCCAGCACCCCGGCGGGCAGGGCAACCGTGCCGCGCAGGGCTTCGAGCGCCAGCCGCGCATCACCCAGCGTGCCGCTCACGTACACGTCGTCGCCGGCCCTGGCTCCCGAGCGCAGCAGCGCCCGGCTCTTGCCATTCACGACGGGCACTTCGCCAAAGACGGTGATGCAGATGTTCAGCGGCCCCTGCGTGGTGTCGCCGCCGATGAGTTCGCAGCCGTGCGCATCGGCCAGCGCAAACAGCCCGCGCGAAAACGGTTCCAGCCACGCGTCATCGGCTTCAGGCAGCGCCAGCGCCAGCGTGAAAGCCAGCGGTCTGGCGCCGCAGGCGGCCAGGTCGCTCAGGTTCACCGCCAGCGCCTTGTGGCCGAGCAGGAAGGCATCCGCATCGGCAAAAAAATGCCGTCCCTGCACCAGCATGTCGCTGGAGATTGCCAACTGCGTGCCAGGCGCGGGCTGCAGCAGCGCGCAGTCGTCGCCCACGCCCAGCGCCGCCCGGGCCGTGGGCCGTGTGAAATAGCGTGCGATCAGCTCGAATTCACCCATGGCTCATGCGCATAACCACACCAGTACTGCGACTCAGACCGGCAGCCCACGGAATTTTTGCGCCGCCTGGCGCACCACTTCGGCCAGCAGGCACTCCCTGGTCTGGCGTTCGCGCAGCCAGCGCGCGTCGTTGTTGCCCTGTTCGACGCTTGAGCGCAGCAGGTGTATGCCGGCGCTGGCGCCGAGCTTGTGCGAGTGCTCGTGGACCTTGGCCATGGTGGCCAGGATGTGGTCGCGCAGCGGGATGTGCTCGCCGCTGGCCGGATCCACGTACAGCGCTTCCAGGCCGAAGCGGCAGGCCTGAAAGCGGTTGTAGGTATAGACCAGGTAGTCGTCTTCGCTTGGCATGAACGGCTGCTCCTCCAGGAACCACGATGCCAGCGACTGCACGTAGCCCGCCAGCGCGGCGGCGCGGCCGACCGTGAGCGGGGTGTCAAAGACCCGGATTTCGATCGTGCCGAACTCGGGTTTTGGCCGAATGTCCCAATAGAAGTCTTTCATGCTCTTGACGACGCCGGTGTGCGTCATCTTGTTGAAATACACGCTGAAATCATCCCAGGTCAGGACAAACGGCGCCCGGCCCGACAGCGGAAACGCGAACACCGAATTGAGCCGCGCCGAGTCAAACGCGGTGTCTTGCGCCTGCACGTAGGGCGATGAGGCTGACAGTGCAATGAAATGCGGGATGTAGCGCGACATGCGGTGCAGCATCAGCAGCGCACTGTCGGCGTCGGGGCAGCCGACATGCACATGCTGGCCAAAAATGGTGAACTGCTTTGAGAGATAGCCGTAAAGCTCCGACAGTTCCCTGAATCTCGGCTTGTCGTAAATGCGGCGTTCGTGCCACTGCTGAAACGGGTGGATGCCGCCGCCCACCACGGCAATA
>JAHFQQ010000312.1:0-1927 GCA_023259235.1 Polaromonas sp.
GTGCCAAAACCGGTGACCATCCGGTTTTTCCTCAAAGTCTGGATTGTGCCGCTCTCTGAGCGTTTATCAGGGTTTTCACGTTTTTAAAGCCAGAAAGTACAGGTGCGGTATGCACCATAAAAGGGAAAATAGTAATGCACTATTATGGTGCATTACCTAACGCACCAACTCAGGGCCTAATTTGAGGTCAAACCGGTGCAACCCGGCCAACAAAGCCGGGTAGGCTTGATTGACGGCGTCCGGCGCGCCTTTTACGCCCAGCTCAATGTGCCGTCCATATTCCGGGTGATCCACACTGGGCAGGCTGAATACCTTGACACCGGGATGCGCCGCTTCAATCGCGAGCATCAGTGGCGTCAGCATGGCCTCCATGGAATCAAACACAATTACCGATTTTTCAACATGGGCAGATTGGTGGTGCAGTGGGGCATGGCGATGATCCAGCACCCACTCAATCATCGGCCACGCCATGACCGGAAAGCCAGGAACGAAATGCACTGCGCCACCTCCCGCCTTGCAGCTAAATCCCGGAATCCCGTTGTACGGATTGGGAATGATCTCTGCGCCCACCGGGAACACGCCCATGTTCAGCCGATGGACGTTGTCGGGGCGGTCAGGCTCATATGGGACCCCCCGCTCCCTGGCCAGAACCTGCATGCGTTGCGTGATGAGCGCGTGCGCTTGCGGGTGCAGCGCCAGCTCGACGCCCAGGGCTTTTGCCGCGCATTGGCGCGTGTGGTCATCGGGCGTGGCGCCTATCCCTCCGGTGGAAAACACCACCTCGCCGGTCTCGCGCGCTGCGCCGAATGCGCGTGCCAGCGTTGCGGTGATGCGGGCCGGGTCGTCGCCCACGTATTCCGCATGGTTCAGTTGCAAGCCGCGCGCGCCCAGCAACTCAATGACCTTGGGCAGATGCTTGTCGGCGCGTTTGCCGGAGAGGATTTCATCGCCAACAATGACAAGTCCGAAGGATGTACCCATGATGCAATCACAGTGGTTTCAAGTCTGCAGCCCGGGCGGGCCGCCCGTGGCTTCCGCTGAAACGTCGTTTGCTATTGATTCAGTAGCCACATATGGAGACGGGTCAATGGTAAACACCTGGTTTTGCCTGCGAATCTGCTCCAGTGCGGCGAGCGTGTAATGGACAAACCAAAGCGACGAAAAGGCAAACACCAAGGTGTAGAGCCAGATGGCTACCGGCACCAGAATCGGCGCCATCACCACAAACATCGCACCGGAAGCCCAGATCACGCTGGGCACAGTGCCCAGATAACCACTGAGCACGCCAATGACCAGCAGAGGTATGCGGTACCGGGTAAAAATCTGGCGCCGCTCTTCCGGGCTTGCATGGTCCACCAGCGCATCGTACGACATGACGCGGTAGGTGAGCCAGCCCCAGATCAGCGGCGGCAAAATCATGATCAGGGGCGGGATCAGCCACAGCGGGATCGACACCAGCAGCGCAACGACGGCGAGCAACGTGGAGCCGAGTGACCAGAGCGCGCTGGCCAGAAAGGAGCCGCCGCTTTTGCGCTCGAGCTGCGGGAAGCGCCGCTCGGCTACCAACGCCACCATGGCCGGGGTCATGAACACAGCCACGAACAGCAGCGTGCAGATCACAATCACGGGAATGGCCAGAAACAGCAGCAGCACAGGCGCGAGCACCGTGCGAAGGCTGCTCAGCCCGAGCCCCTCCAGCCAGCGGATCGTGGCATCCACCAATGCATGGCTGTCCAGATTGTTGCGAATCAGCGCAAGCGCGCTTTCCCAAAAAAAATACCCCAGTCCCAGCGAGAGCACGCCCATGATGATGACCGGCAGAACGGACAGGGCAATGACGCGGGGATGCAGGCAGTATATTGCCGCTCGCCAAAAGGAATCCACAAGCTTGTACATGACGGGAGGATACCCCGATTGGCCGACCGGC
>JAHFQQ010000312.1:1937-3526 GCA_023259235.1 Polaromonas sp.
CTGGCGTTAGGATGGCGGGATGAACTGGATGGAATTCAATGACATGCAGCTGGAAATCCGGCTGATTGCCGGGCCACCCGGACCCGCTCCGATTATTTTCCTGCACGAGGGGCTGGGCTCGGTCGGCATGTGGACGCAGCGCGGCCTGGACTGGCCGCAGGCCGTGTGCACTGCAGCAGGCCGCGCCGGGGTGGTGTATTCAAGAGGTGGCTATGGGCAGTCTGGGCCCGGGCCCGGCAAGCGCGCCGGATCTGATGACCGTCCCAGGAGTGAACCGCTGCCTGATTACATGCACCGTGAAGCCTGGGAGGTGCTCCCTGCATTGCTGCAAAAACTGCAAATTGACAATCCGGTGCTGCTGGGCCACTCCGACGGGGCCACGATTGCCTTGCTCTACACCAGCCGGTTTCCCGTCTCTGCATGCATTGCCATGGCGCCCCATGTGATCGTTGAAGACATCTCTATCCGTTCAATTGCTCAGGCCCGAACCGCGTTTGAATCCGGTGGGCCGGGCGGGTTGCGGGAGCGCCTGGCACGCTACCACGCTGATGTGGAAGGCGCGTTCTGGCAATGGAATGATGTCTGGCTGTCCGCGGCCTTCCGCAACTTTGACATTCGAGCCGATTGCCGGCGCATTGCTGCGCCACTGTTGCTGATTCAGGGTCTGGACGACGAATACGGCACCTTGCGGCAGCTTGACGAAATTGCACAGGCAGTAGCACAACCATCACGCATGGAACAACTCAGACTGGCCGCGTGCGGCCACTCACCGCACCGCGACCAGCCGGGGAAGACGCTTGAAGCAGTGACAAAATTTCTGGAAAACAAGCCTTGAGTGCGGGCATTTCCATGGCCCTCAAGGCTTTACAGGGGCGAAAACCGGATCCCCCGCGATGTTTCGGCAAACTCCCCGGACCTGGCCCAGCCCTGTGGTCGCGTTGCGCAGCAGTCGCGTCAGGCAGCACACCGGAACCAGCCACCGCTGCATTGAGAAAATCACGTTTTTTCAGGGATCGGCTCTGGTCCAGACTGCTTATGTCCCAACGACCACTTTTAGCCATTCTGGAAAATGATATTACCCTTGAAGGCCGGCCAATTCGTCGGTTGTCAGCCAACGCCACTGCCCCGGCCTGAGGTCGGGCGGCAGTGCCAATGAACCGACGCGTGATCGGTGCAGACCCTCCACCCGGTTGCCGACCGCGGCAAGCATGCGCTTGACCTGGTGGTACTTGCCTTCGGTCAAGGTCAAGTGCAGTTGCAGTTCACCGACCTTTTCGCAAGCAGCAGCCCGCACCGGCTTCGGGTCGTCATCGAGCACCACGCCAGCCAGCAGTTTCTGAATCTGCCTGTCATCCAGCGGGTGCCTGGTGGTCACTTCATAGACCTTGGGTACATGGTGTCTGGGTGAACTCATGCGGTGAATGAACTTGCCGTCATCCGACAGCAGCAGCAAACCGGACGTGTCCTGGTCCAGCCGCCCAACCGCCTGCACGCCAGCCGCCGCGCCGCCACCACGCTGGCGAATCGGCGCCGGCAAGAGCGTGTAGATGCTCGGGTAGGTGCCGGGCTTTTGTGAGCATTCGTAGGCC
>JAHFQQ010000068.1 GCA_023259235.1 Polaromonas sp.
CTCTCGCGGGTTGCCACGCGCAATTTGCCATTGTTGAGCTGGGCAAGGGTGTGCTCGACCGCCTCCTGAATCTCCCTGGATGCCGATTGGGGTGACAGGCTGGCGCGGTTTTCCCAGGCCGCATCGATGATGCTTTGGAGGTTATCTTGAGTCATTTGACAGGTTTCTCAGTGAGCTTTGGAGTGGATGAACTGAACGATGCGCTGCGCCGCTTCCATGCATTCGGCGGTTTGCGCCACCAGCGCCATACGGATTCTGCCAGCGCCCGGATTGCTGCCCTGGAAGTCGCGCGCCAGGTAACTGCCCGGCAATACCACGACATTGTAAAGAGCGAGCAGCTCGCGCGAGAACTCCGTGTCCGAGCCGCCGAACACTTGCGGAACCGCGGCCCACAAATAAAAGCCCGCGTCAGGCAGAGCCACGTCCAGCACGCCAGCCAGCAAGGGGGTGACGCTGGAAAATTTTTCGCGGTACAGCGCGCGATTCTCCACGACATGCTGCTCGTCGGCCCAGGCTGCAATACTGGCAGCCTGCACCACCGGACTCATGGCGCTGCCGTGGTAGGTACGGTAGAGCAAAAACGATTTGACCAGGGCCGCGTCGCCGGCGACAAAACCGCTGCGCAGGCCGGGCACGCTGCTGCGCTTTGACAGGCTGGTCAGCGCAATCAGGTTCTTCAAGCCGTGCCGGCCCAACCGGGCCGCGGCCTGCAGGCCACCCAGAGGCGGTTCATCGCGGAAATAGATCTCGCTATAGCACTCGTCGGAGGCAATCACAAAGCCGTACTGGTCGCTGAGCTTGAACAGCAGCTCCCACTCCGCAAGCGAGATCACCGCGCCGGTCGGATTGCCCGGTGAGCAGACAAACAGCAACCGGGTTTTGGCCCACACGGTTTTAGGCACGCCGGCCCAATCGACCGCAAAATTTCGTGACGGATCGCTCGGGGCAAACCACGGTTGCGCGCCGCCAAGCAGCGCTGCGCCTTCGTAGATCTGATAGAACGGATTGGGGCAGACCACGACGGCGTCGGTCTGCGCCGGGTCGAGCACGGTCTGTGCCAGCGAAAAAAGCGCCTCGCGCGAGCCATTGACCGGCAGGATTTGCGTTGCCGGGTCAATGTTGATGCCATAGCGGCGCGCCAGCCAGTTGCTGATGGTCTGGCGCAACCTGGGCTCCCCCAATGTAGCGGGATACCGCGCCAGACCGTCCAGGCCGGCAGCCAGCGCGTCCTTGATCAATTGCGGCGTAGCGTGCCGGGGCTCGCCAATGCCCAGGCTGATGGGGGTGTAAGCCGGGTTGGGCACGATGTCGGCATGCAGTTGGCGCAGCCGCTCGAAAGGGTAGGGCTGAAGGCGGGAGAGCAGGGGATTCATTCCCGGATTATCCAGCCTGCGTGCCCGAAACTACCCGCGGGGGTAGCGCGGACAGATTTGCCGAATTGTCATGGCGCTATAAATATGAGAGCTACCTATACATGTATTGACCGGGCCGAGTGACCAATTGATGCTTGAATTTGTACCGGTACCATTGGCTTTCCATGATCCGGTGTCGTGCGCTGATGCGGCAGGTTGGCAGTGGGCGAAGCAAAGTGTTGCACCAGCTTGAGGCGCAAAGCCGCCGTGCCTGAAAAAATAATCCGGTGCTCAGGTAACATTACAGACCGTGCGCTGCTCCAGGTGGCGCCTGTTGTGCGGGCAACCTGAAAAAGCTCCATAGAAATCAACGGGTTAGCTTAAAGCTTCAGAAAACAGGGACTGCTGTGCGTCTCAATTCGATCAAGTTATCAGGGTTTAAATCGTTCGCGGAGCCGACCAACTTCATGCTGCCGGGCCAACTGGTCGGCGTGGTGGGTCCGAACGGCTGCGGCAAGTCCAACATCATTGATGCAGTGCGCTGGGTGCTGGGCGAGTCCAAGGCGTCCGAGTTGCGCGGCGAATCCATGCAGGACGTGATTTTCAACGGCACCAACACGCGCAAACCCGCCAGCCGCGCCAGCGTGGAGCTGGTGTTCGACAATGCCGACCAGCGCGCCGGCGGTCAGTGGGGCCAGTTTGCCGAGATTGCCGTCAAGCGCGTGCTGACGCGCGACGGCACGTCGAGCTATTACCTCAATAACCAGCCAGTGCGCCGCCGCGACGTGCAGGACGTCTTTCTTGGCACCGGACTGGGACCGCGGGCCTACGCCATCATCGGCCAGGGAACCATCAGCCGCATCCTGGAGTCACGTCCGGAAGACCTGCGCATGTTCCTGGAAGAGGCCGCCGGCGTTTCCAAATACAAGGAACGCCGCCGCGAAACCGCGAACCGGCTGTCTGACACCCGCGAAAACCTGACCCGGGTGGAAGACATCCTGCGCGAGCTCAATGCCAACCTTGAACACCTCGAAAAACAGGCTGAAGTGGCGCTGCGCTACAACGCGCTGCAAGCAAGCGGCACACTCAAGCAGCACCAGCTCTGGTTTCTAAAGCGCGCCGAGAGTGAGGCCGACCAGACCAGAGTCAAGCTCGACGCCGGAAAGGCAGTCAACGTGCTGGAGATCCGCCTGGCTGATTTGCGCCGCACCGAGGCCGACCTGGAAACCATCCGGCAGACGCATTACGCGGCGGGCGACCAGGTCAATCAGGCCCAGGGCAAGCTCTACGAGGCCAGCGCCGAAGTAGGCCGGCTGGAAGCGGAAATCCGCTTTGTGGTCGATGGCCGTCTGCGTGTCGAGCAGCGCCTGGCACAGCTCAGGGAACAAACCAGCCAGTGGGCCAAGCGCAAGGAAGATGCGGCCACCGAGACCGAGAGCCTGGCCGGGCAGGCTTTTGATGCCGAGGAAAAAGCCGGGCTGCTGGCAGCGCAAACCGAAGAGCAGTTGACGCAGTTGCCAGCCCTTGAAGAAGGGCTGCGCAAGGCACAGGGCAAGGCCAGCGAGCAGCGCGCCGGCGTGGCCCAGGTGCAGCAGCAAATTCAGGTGCTGGCCGCCGAGCAGCGCCATATTGAAGAGCAGTCGCGCGCGCTCGTGCTCAAGCGTGAGCGCCTGGCGGCGGACCGCAGCGCGCTCAATGCGCCCGACGAAGCGCGGCTGGTCAGTCTCGGCGCGCAGTTTGCCAGCGCCCAGGAGGCTCAGGCGGTGGCCGAGGCCTGCCTGCACGAGTTGACGCAGGCCGTGCCGCAGCTCGATGAAGAGCGGCGCACGCTGCAGCACACGGTGAATACCGAATCGGCCAGACGGGCTGACCTGTCGGCGCGCATGGAGGCGCTGAAGGCTTTGCAGGAAAAAGTCAAGACCGACGGCAAGCTCAAGCCCTGGCTGGCCAGGCACGGGCTTGATGCCCTGCAGGGGCTGTGGAGCCGCATCCATATTCAACCCGGCTGGGAAAACGCACTGGAAGCTGCGTTGCGCGAACGTCTCGGTGCCCTCGAAGTCAGCCGGCTGGACCTGGTGCGCGGTTTTGCCGGATCCGACGGCCACGACGCCCCTCCGGCCAAGCTATCCTTTTACACGCCGCCCCATGCGGCGACACCGGACCGTTCGAACCGGGCGAGGCCTCTCAAGCCGCTGGCGGATCTGCTCCGGCTCAATGATGCGGGTCAATCCGCGCTGCTCGGCGACTGGCTGCACGGCTGCTTTACCGCATCAAGCCTGGACGAGGCCCTGGCCGCGCGCGACCAGTTGCAGGCCGGCGAGGTGATTTACGTCAGGAACGGCCATGCCGTGGCGCAGCATAGCGTGAGCTTTTACGCGCCAGATTCCGAGCAGGCAGGCCTGCTGGCGAGGGCCCAGGAGATCGAAAACCTCGACAAGCAACTCAAGGCGCAGGCCCTGATCAGCGAGGAGGCGCGCGGCGCGCTGGTGCGCGCTGAAGCCGCCTATGCGGATGCCGCCCAGCGCCTGGCCGCGGCCCGGCGCGACAGCGCCGAGGGCCAAAGCCGTGCCCACGAGCTGCAGGTGGAAGTGCTGCGGCTGAGCCAACTGGTCGAGCAGACCCGGACGCGCGGCGAGCAGATTGACACCGACATAACGGAAATTGACGCCCAGCTCGGCGAGCTGCAAGAGCGCAAGGCCAACGCCGAAGGCCGTTTTGAAGAGCTTGACATGCAACTGGCCGATAGCCAGGAGCGCCATGCGCAGCTTGATGACCGCGTGATCGAGGCTGAGCGGCAGCTGGGCCAGGCGCGCGAGCAGCAGCGCGCGCTGGAGCGCCAGGCGCAGGAAGCGCAGTTTGCACTGCGCAGCCTGGCTTCACGCCGCGAAGAACTTGCCCGTTCCATCGTCATTGCCGCCCAGCAGGCGGCATCGATCGCCGACGAGGAACTGCGCGCCAGGCAAGAGCTGGCGCGCCTGAGCGACGCGGCGGCGCAGGCCGGCCTGCAAAGCGCGCTCGCCGTCAAGATCGAGCGTGAAGCCGATCTGGGCGCCCGGCGCAGCCAGTATGACGACCTGACAGCCAAGCTGCGCGCCAGCGACGAGCGGCGGCTGCAACTCGAGCGTGAACTCGACCCGATGCGCCAGCGCATCACCGATTTTCAGCTCAAGGAGCAGGCTGCGCGCCTGGGGCTGGAGCAATACGCACAATTGCTGCTGGATGCGCAGGCTGACCTGCCCGCCGTTGAACAGTCGATTCAAGCTGGCAATGTGCGCCTGGCCGGTTTGCAGGGCGAAATTGACCGCATCAATCGCGATATCCAGGCGCTAGGCGCCGTCAACCTGGCCGCGTTGGACGAGTTGAGTGCCGCCCGTGAACGCAAGCAGTTTCTCGATGCGCAGTCCGCCGACCTGAATGAAGCCATGGTGACGCTGGAAGACGCGATCAGGAAGATCGACATGGAAACACGCGATCTGTTGTCCAGCACCTTTGAGGCAGTCAACGGGCATTTCGGGCGCATGTTTCCCGAACTGTTTGGCGGCGGCAACGCCCGGCTCGTGATGACAGGAGAAGAAATTCTTGACGCCGGCGTGCAGGTGATGGCGCAGCCGCCGGGCAAGAAAAACCAGACGATCCACCTGCTCTCTGGCGGTGAAAAGGCACTTACGGCGATTGCCCTGGTGTTTGCAATCTTTCATCTCAACCCCGCGCCATTTTGTCTGCTCGATGAGGTTGACGCGCCGCTGGACGATGCCAATACCGGGCGCTACGCCAGGCTCGTGACCAGCATGAGCCGGGAAACCCAGTTTCTTTTCATCAGCCACAACAAGATCGCCATGGAAATGGCCGAGCAGTTGATTGGCGTGACCATGCAGGAGCAAGGCGTCTCGCGCATGGTGGCGGTGGACATGGAAGCGGCCATCGGTTTTGCCGAGACTGCCTGACCCGCCATGAGCACACTCCAGATCAGTTTGGCAGTCGTCGGCGGCCTGGTGCTGGCTGGCGTGGTGGCCCAGAGCGCCTGGTCGTCACGCCGAAACCGGCCCAGGCAGGCAACCCCGCAAGCGCCCTCCGTGCGCGAGCCAGCGCAGTCCGCGGAGCAATCCGGCGCGTCTGATCCGCTGGCGCAGCGGCACGAGCCCGGCTTTGATGCCGAGCCGGACCTGGAATCGAGCCTGTCCGCGTTGACCCGGTTCACCGCGCTGGAGCGACAACCTGCCCTTGACATCCTGATCGATGCGCTGGCGCCGGTCGCGCTGGATTCGGTGGTTTCCGGTGAGGCCGCGCTGGCAGCCATGCCCGGCACGCGGCGGGTCGGCAGCAAGCCATTCGCCCTGGAGGGTTTGAGCGTGGCTACCGGTGAATGGGAAACCCCGGCCATCGGGCGCCGCTACAGTGCCTTCCAGTGCGGCGTGCAACTGGCCAATCGGACCGGAGCACTGAACCAGATCGAATACTCGGAATTCGTCATGAAGGCGCAGGCCTTTGCCGACGCGGTCGGCGGTGAGCCTGAATTTGCAGAGATGCAGGGCGAGGTTGCGCGCGCCCGCGAACTCGACCAGTTTGCCAGCGGCCATGACGCTCAACTGAGCTTCACGCTGCGCGCCAGGCACGCGGCCTGGAGCCCCGGCTATGTGCAGCAAAGCGCGGCTCAGCTTGGTTTTGTCGCCGGCACACTGCCTGGGCGCATGGTGCTGCCGGCCCGCCAGCCGGGGCAGGCGCCGATTCTAGGCTTGTCATTTGACCCGATGGCAGCTCTGGCAGAAGACCCTGAGCAAACCGCGCTGCGCGAACTCACGCTGTCGCTCGATGTGCCGCAGGTCCAGCGCACCGAACAGCCCTTTGAGCGCATGTGCGAGGCTGCCATGGCGCTGGCCGCCAGCATGGACGGGGTCATCATCGACGACAATGGCAACCCCATCGGGCCAGAGGCCATGGAGGTGATCCACGCCGATCTGGAGCAGCTTTATGACACGCTCGATGGGCGTGATCTTTCAGCCGGCTCGGAGCTGGGCCGCCGGCTGTTTTCCTGATGCGCCCCGGCTCTGCGTCGCCTCTTGAAGTGCGCCATGGCAACACCTGATCTCAATGCGCAGCCTGAACCGCCCGGGCCGGCAAGCCCGGTGGCCGAACGCATCGCAGCCCTGCGCGAGCTGCTTCGCGTGCATGCCCACCGCTACTACGTGCTCGATGAGCCGACGCTTCCCGACAGCGAGTACGACAAGCTGTTCAAGGAGTTGCAGGGCCTCGAAGCTGCCTGTCCGGAACTCGTCACCGCCGATTCGCCCACGCAGCGCGTCGGCGGCAAGCCGCTGGAACAATTTGTCAGCGTGCGCCACCAGGTGCCCATGCTCAGTATCCGCACTGAAACCGACACCGAGCCCACGGGAGCGCAAAATTTTGATAACCGCGTGCGCAGGGAACTGGGCTTGAGCGACTCCGACCCGCCGATCGAGTACGTGGCCGAACTCAAGTTTGATGGTCTGGCCATGAACCTGCGTTATGAGCAGGGCGTGCTGGTGCAGGCGGCAACCCGGGGCGACGGCGAGGTGGGTGAAGACGTGACCCAGAACATTCGCACCATCAACCAGATACCGCTCAGGCTGCCTGCGAGCGCCCCGGCCGTGATCGAAGTGCGCGGCGAGGTTTATATGCGCCGCGCTGATTTTGAGGCCTTGAATGAAAGGCAGCGCGAAAGGATCGCGCAGGGGGCCAGGGGCGAGAAAACCTTTGTCAACCCGCGCAATGCCGCCGCGGGAGCCGTGCGCCAGCTTGATCCGGCGATTGCAGCGCAGCGCCACCTGAGTTTTTTCGCCTACGGTGTCGGCGAGATCACGCCGCCGCAAGCGGGCGGGCCGGTATTTGCCACCCACTACGAGCTGCTGCGGACCATTAATTCATGGGGTTTTCCGGTTGCAGCCCAGACCCGGATTGCGCAAGGCGCTCCTGAATTAATAGCATTCCATGAGGCGATCGGGCGCCAGCGCGACCGCCTGCCCTATGACATTGATGGCGTGGTGTACAAGGTCAACAGCCTTGCATTGCAGAACAAGCTGGGCTTTGTCACGCGCGAACCGCGCTGGGCCGTGGCGCACAAGTTCCCGGCGCAGGAGCAGCTCACTACGGTGCTTGGCATCGATGTGCAGGTGGGCCGTACCGGCAAGCTCACGCCGGTGGCCAGGTTGGCGCCGGTGTTCGTCGGCGGTGTGACAGTGACCAATGCCACCCTGCACAACGAAGATGAAGCGCGCCGCAAGGATGTTCGGGTCGGCGATACGGTGATCGTGCGCCGGGCCGGCGATGTGATTCCCGAAGTGGTAAGCGTGCTGCCTGAAAAGCGCACGCCTGGCGCGCCAATTTTTTCCATGCCAGGCGCTTGTCCGGTGTGCGGTTCGATGGTTGTGCGCGAAGAGGGTGAAGCCGACCACCGTTGCGGCGGCGGCCTGTTTTGCCCGGCCCAGCGCAAGGAAGCCATCCTGCATTACGCGCATCGCCGCGCGGTGGAGATTGAAGGACTGGGTGAAAAATTGGTCGACCAGCTGGTCGACGCCGGGGTGGTTCGCGTCTTGCCGGACATTTACCGGCTCGGCCTGAATGCGCTTGCCGGCCTCGACCGCATGGCCGAGAAATCGGCCAGCAAGCTGTTCCAGGCAATCAAACAATCCAGGCAGACGACCCTGCCGCGCTTTGTTTTCGGCCTTGGCATTCGCCATGTGGGTGAAGCCACTGCCAAGGCGCTGGCCCACCATTTCGGCACGCTCGACGCCATCATGGAGGCTACGCAGGAGCAGTTGCTGGAAGTCGGCGATGTGGGCCCGGTCGTTGCAAAAAGCATTCGCACTTTTTTTGAGCAGCCGCACAACCGCGAAGTGGTTGAACAATTGCGTGCATGCGGCGTGACCTGGGAAGAGGGTGAACCGGCAGTGACGGTGACCAAGCCGCTGTCTGGCAAGACTTTTGTGATCACCGGCACGCTGCCGGGGATGAGCCGTGATGAGGCCAAGGACCGGATCGAAGCGGCAGGCGGCAAAGTGGCGGGCTCGGTCAGCAAGAAAACGGATTACGTAGTGGCCGGCGCCGAGGCGGGCAGCAAGCTGGTCAGGGCGCAGTCGCTGGGAGTCACGGTCATTGATGAAGCCGCTTTATTGACTCTGCTAAGCCGGTAAACTGCGGGTATGAATCGTCAAACGGCACTCAGGCTTCTCGCCGAGCACAAGCCCTATCTGGTTAGCCAGTTCGGTGTGACCCAACTTGCCTTGTTCGGTTCAACAGCACGAGATTCAGCCACGGAACGAAGTGACGTGGATGTTCTCGTCGCATTTGATGGCCCTGCGACGTCTGCCCGCTATTTCGGTGTGCAGTTTTACCTTGAAGACCTGTTGGGATGCCCGGTTGATCTGGTCACCGACAAGGCGCTTCGCTCGGAGCTTCGACCATTTATCGAACAGGAAGCCGTGCATGTCTGATGCAACTCCGAACCGCGAATGGCGCTTTTATCTGGACGACATGATCGGTTTTTGTGAGCGGGTGCAGGCCTTCACCAGCGGGCTTGACCAGAGCCGATTTGTCAATGATGTCATGCGGTTTGATGCCACGGTTCGGAATATCGAATTGATTGGCGAATCCGCCACCCATATTCCCGAGCAGATACGCTCGTCGTCGCCGACCATCCCTTGGCGGATGGTCATTGCGACACGCAATCAACTGATCCGCGGCTATTTGGGTATCGACAATGAGACCCTCTGGAGCATTGTGGAAACCGAGATCCCAGCACTACTGATCAGCCTGCGGCATTTGAAGGCAAGGTTAACTGAATGACCCAGGTCCGATGAAAAAGCAGCATGTCCTTGATGAGATTGGTCGAACCGCCGTTCTAAACGGCGGTATTGTTCTCGGACGAGAGCGTTTTTTCCAGGAAACCGGGATCAAGGAAAGCGACTGGCTCGGAAAATTCTGGGCACGGTGGGGCGATGCAGTAAAGGAGGCTGGTTTCGTTCCAAACAAACTTAATGCCCCCTTGGAAGAAACGGCACTGCTCGAAAGTTACATTGCACTCATCCGCGAGCTTGGTTACCTACCGGTCGTTTCAGAGCTAAAACTAAAGGCCAGGCAGACGTCCGGATTCCCGAGTCACAACACGTTTCGCAAGTTCGGGAACAAAGCCCAACAGATCAAGAAACTCATCGAGTATTGCGAGAACAAACCGAGTTACGCAGATGTCTTGGAGATTGCGCGGGCCTCGGAGCCCGCGGATGCTGAGGTGCCTACAGACGCGAACTCACGGGACGAGACGAGTGGTTTCGTTTATCTCTTAAAGGCGAATCGTTACTTCAAAATAGGCCGTAGCAATTCGTTCGAACGCCGGTCCCGGGAACTCGCGATTCAACTCCCTGAAAGGGCGGAAACGGTTCACGTCATCCGAACGGACGATCCGATCGGAATCGAGCTGTACTGGCATCGTCGCTTCGAGTCGAAGCGAAAGAACGGCGAGTGGTTCGAGTTGAACACCCAGGATGTCAAGGTGTTCAAGCGTAGGAAGTTTATGTGATGACACATGGACTTTTGTTTCAACGGACGTCATACGAATGACCATTCGCGAAATTCTAAAAATGGGCGATGCGCGGCTGTTGCGCCTTGCCCAGCCCGTCACGGAATTTGATACGGATGAACTGCACCTGCTGATTTCTGATCTGTTCGATACCATGCAGGCGGCCAGCGGCGCAGGTCTGGCGGCGCCGCAGATTGGCATTGATTTGCAGGTGGTTGTTTTTGGCACCAACGAGATCAACCCGCGCTATCCCGACGCTCCACTGGTGCCGCGCACGGTCTTGTTGAACCCCGTCATCACGCCCTTGAGCCCGGACCAGCAGAGCGACTGGGAAGGCTGCCTTTCGGTGCCTGGCCTGCGCGGCATGGTGCCGCGTTTCTCGCATGTCCGCTACACCGGTTTCGATCAGTATGGCGATCCGGTCGAGCGCACTGTGGAAGGTTTTCACGCGCGTGTGGTGCAGCATGAATGCGACCATCTGATCGGCAAGCTTTACCCCATGCGCATCCGGGACTTCACGCAATTTGGCTATACCGAAGTGCTGTTTCCGGAGCTGGATGCACCGGCCGATGACTGAGGCGATGGGCACGCGAAGGCACTTCTTGCGCCGCCGCGTCAGGCGTTCAATGCGTCCAGCAGCTCGGTCTCAATCGCGATTTGCGCCTTGTTCTGCTGCAATTCCGGCCCGTCGATCAGAAAGGTGTCTTCCACGCGCTCACCGAGTGTCATGACTTTGGCAAGCTGCAGGTTGATGCGGTGACGGGCCAGCACCCGGGCGATCAGATAGAGCAGCCCGACGCGGTCGCTGGCCGACACACTGAGCAGCCAGCGCTGGGCTTTTTCATCGGGCTGCAGATCGACCCGCGGCGCAATCGGAAAGCTTTTGACGCGGCGTGACACCCGGCCCCTGCCGGGGGCCGGCAGGGGCCCCGGCTGTTCCAGGGTGCGACCGAGTTCGGCCTCGATCATCGCGGCCAGCTCACGGTAGCTATCGGCCAGCGTGGCACTGACGACCTGAAAGGTGTCGAGGGCATAGCCATTGTTGGCCGTGTGTATCTTGGCATCCAGGATGCTGAAGCCGGCCTGGTCAAAATAACCACAAATACGCGCAAACAGGTCTGGCGCATCGGGCGTGTACACCAGCACCTGCAAGCCTTCGCCCGCCAATGAGCGGCGCGCCCGCACGATCGTCTTGCCCTTGCCGGCATGGCGCGACAACTGGCGCGCGTGCCAGGCAATGTCGGCTGCATCGTGGCGCATGAAGTAACTCACGTCCAGCGTATCCCACAGTGCCTTGTGTCCCTCAAAAGGCTCGGCGTGCAGGGCCAGGGTGGTCAGTGCCTCGCGCTTGCGCGCCTCCACCTCGGCACCCGGGTCTGGCGCCCGGCCGCCCAGTACCTGCAGCGTGTAACGGTAAAGATCTTCCAGCAGCTTGCCTTTCCAGGCGTTCCAGACCTTGGGGCTGGTGCCGCGGATGTCGGCCACTGTCAGCAGGTACAGGGCGGTCAGGTAGCGCTCATTGCCAACGCGTCTGGCAAATGCGGCAATCACGTCGGGGTTGCTCAGGTCTTCCTTTTGGGCGACACGGCTCATGCTCAGGTGCTCGCCCACCAGAAATTCGATTAACCTGGCGTCCGCGGCGGCAATGCCGTGCTGGCGGCAGAAAATACGTACTTCCTTGCGGCCCAGTTCGGAGTGATCGCCGCCTCGTCCCTTGGCAATGTCATGAAACAGCGCTGCGATGAACAGGATCCAGGGCTTGTCCCAGCCCGCCGCCAGTTGCGAGCACATGGGATATTCGTGCGAGTGCTCGGCGATGAAAAAGCGCCGCATGTTGCGCAACACCATCAAGATATGCTGGTCCACCGTGTACACATGAAACAGGTCATGCTGCATCTGCCCGACGATGTTGCGAAAGACCCGGAGATAACGGCCCAGCACCGAGGTCTGGTTCATCAGCCGCAGGGCGTGCGTGATGCCTTCGGGTTGCTGCAGGATGCTCAGGAAGCTGGCGCGATTGACCGGGTCGCTGCAAAACCTCGCGGTCATCACGCCGCGGGCGTTATACAGCGCGCGCAGGGTGCGCGCCGACAGGCCCTTGATTCCCACCGTGGTCTCGTAGAGCAGGAAAGTTTCAAGAATCGCGTGCGGCTGGTGCACATACAGGTCGTCGCTGGCGACTTCGAGCATCCCTGCCTTGTCGAAAAACCGTTCATTGATGGGGCGCAGCGGCCAGCTGCTGGGGCTTAACCGCTCCTCAATATTGAGCAGCAGGATCTGGTTGAGCTGGGCCACTGCCTTGGCCGCCCAATAGTAGCGGCGCATCAGCGCTTCGCTGGGTCGAATCAGGCCGCCACGCTCGGCGCCGAGCTTCCCTCCCTGCCCCACGAGAGCGCTGCCTTGTCCGGAGGCGGCGCGTCGGCCAGGCGCTTCACCGCCATAACCGAAGGCTTCGGCCACGGCAGTCTGCAAATCGAATACCAGGCGATCCTCGCGCCGACCGGATATGAGGTGAAGCCGCGCGCGGATCATGCTCAGCAGCGATTCATTGGCCTTGATCTGCCGCACCTCAAATGGGGTAGCCAGGCCGCTGCGCGCCAGGTCGTCCCAGGACTTGCCCAGGCCGGCAGCGCGCGCTACCCAAAGAACCACCTGCAGGTCGCGCAGGCCGCCCGGCGACTCCTTGCAATTAGGCTCCAGGGCGTAAGGCGTATTTTCAAATTTGGCATGGCGCTGGCGCAGCTCCAGTGTTTTAGCCACATAAAAGGCCTTTGGATCGAGCACCGCGTCAAGTTGTCTTTGCAGGCGGTCGAAATTTTTTCTCGAGCCGGCAATCAGACGCGCTTCAAGCAGCGACGTTTGCACCGTGACATCCTTGGCGGCTTCTTCCACGCAGTGGGCTGCCGTGCGCACGCTGGAGCTGATTTCCAGCCCGCTGTCCCAGCAATTGCCGATGAAGCTTTCCACCTTTGCCTTGAGGGCTGGATCGTCGCCGACGTCGGCTTCGTCCGGCAGCAACACCAGCACGTCGATATCGGAATGCGGAAACAGCTCCCCGCGGCCAAAACCGCCCACCGCAACCAGGCAGACCGGAGCGGGAAAGCCCGCGCGCCGCCAAAGCAGTTGCAAGGTGGCGTCGGTGTGCCTGGACAGCTTTTTCAGCAGGCTGTGAATGCCCCGGGTGGACGCACCACTGCCCGCCAGCGAGGCCAGCAGCGCCGTTTTCCCGGCAAGGTATTGTTCCCGCATCCGGGCCAGTTCAGTCATGGATGAAGCAAGCGGTGATTGCCTGTGAAGCGAGCGGCGACACAAGAGTGATCAAAAGGCCGCAAAACCCCGTTGAAACCTGAATCAGGCGTTGACCGTCGCCTCTGCCGGATTGTTTTGGGGGACGAATGCGGGAATCGGCGGACTGCCGGCTGAGAGCGTCAGCACCTCGTAGCCGGTTTCTGTAACCAGTATGGTGTGCTCCCATTGGGCTGACAGCGAGTGGTCGCGGGTCACGATGCTCCAGCCGTCTTTTTCGGGGCCATCCTTGATCTCGCGTTTACCCGCATTGATCATCGGCTCGATGGTAAACGTCATGCCGGGTTTGAGTTCTTCAAGAGTCCCGGGACGGCCATAGTGCAGCACTTGAGGGTCCTCATGAAATTTGTGGC
>JAHFQQ010000069.1 GCA_023259235.1 Polaromonas sp.
TCGCGCAGCGCCAGGTCTTTCATCATGGCGGCCAGATCCACTTTGCCATGGGCGTCTGGCAAACAGGTCACCGTGGCATCCCGGGCCAGCATCGCACCTCTGTTGTCTGTGTCAGGCGTGGCGGTGTAAATCCAGACCGGGCCGCCAGCCATGAAGATATTGGCGTCCGGCGGCGTTTGAAGCCGGCTATCGACAATGACGCGGAACGGCTGCCGGGGCGATTCAACCAGCCGGACATCGAGCCGGGGATTGTCTTGCAGCAAGGTGCCAATGCCCGTCAGCACGGCACCCGAGCGCGCACGCCAGGCGTGGCCGTCAGCCCGCGCTTCGGGCGAGGTGATCCACTGGCTCTGTCCATTGGCCAGCGCCGTAGTGCCATCGAGCGAGGCGGCTATTTTCATGCGCACCCAGGGCGTTTTTCGGATCATGCGGCTGAAGAATCCGATGTTGATCTCGCGCGATTCAGCCGCGCCGGGGCCGACTTCCACCTCAATGCCCGCGGCGCGAAGGTGCTCGAACCCCTGGCCTGAAACGAGCGGGTTGGGGTCCGCCATGGAGGCAATGACCTTTTTGATGCCCGAGGCAATCAGCGCGTCGCAGCATGGGCCGGTGCGGCCGTGGTGCGAGCAGGGCTCCAGCGTGACGTAAGCCGTGGCGCCAATGACTGAATGGCCATTGGCCGCCGCGTCGCGCAGGGCCATGATTTCGGCGTGCGGGCCGCCGGCTTGCTGGGTGTGGCCCTGGCCAAGTACTTCACCCCGCGCAGACGCCAGCACGCAGCCCACCCGGGGGTTGGGGGCGGTAAGCGTCAGGCCATTGGCGGCAAGCGCCAAGGCTTGCGGCATGAGTCGTTCAGATTCATGCATGATCATGTTCATGGGAATTGCTCGGCTGATCTTGCCTCTGTTTCCCATACTCCTTATGCTGCCCATTATGCGGACTTCCCGACATGGCAATCTGCGCAGTAATATAGCGTCATGTCGAGATGTAAACCTTTGCGGAGTTCTTGCCATGACCCGGTATGACCAAGCCGCCTTAAAGCTGCTGGCTGGCAAGTACATCTGGTGGAAAACACCGGAGCAAGCTGTTGCCATGCCGGAGCGTGTGATCGCCCAAGTTATGAACATGGGTGACTATGCCGATGTTCAGGCGCTCGCACACCAAGTGGGTGATGATGTTTTGCGAGAGGTTCTTACCCACGCTCAGGCTGGCCAGTTCGGCGAACGCTCCTGGGCCTACTGGAATTACCGGCTTGGCCTTGCCAGCGTTGACCATGTGCCACCAATGCCCGTAAGGCGGTTTGCATGATGGGCGTTTTGAAGCCTTGCCTGAATATTCTTCCACCCGCGCAAATTCGGCTTTGGCCTGAACTCCGACCTGCGGCGGCTCTGGGCTTTGCGCTTTACGGCGGCACAGCCATCGCGCTGCGCCTGGGTCATAGATTTTCAGTTGATTTTGACTTCTTCTCGGAAAAGCCGCTTGATCGTCATGCCATCCAGACGGCATTTTCATTTATGGCGCGGTCCACGGTGCTGCAAGATCAGCCAAATTCCCTGAGTGTTCTCGCACCTTACGGGGACTCGGGGCGCGAACATGTCAAAGTGTCATTCTTTGGCACGATTGGATTTGGTCGCGTCGGTGAGCCAGACATTACTGAGGACGGCGTATTACAGGTCGCATCGCTGGACGATCTGATGGCAACCAAGGTCAAGGTGATTCTCCAGCGGGCTGAGGCCAAAGACTATTCAGACATTGCAGCAATGGTTAATGCAGGGGTGAGCTTATCCAAAGGTCTTTCCTCGGCGCGCGAAATGTATGGCCTCAATTTCCAGCCGAGCGAGAGTTTGAAGGCCATGGTGTACTTTGAGGATGGTGACCTGCGCACCCTTGAAAAAGGTGCGAGGAACACCCTCGTCAAAGCCGTCATCGAAGTTCGTGACCTGCCACCTGTGGCGATTCTTGGTCAACAACTGACATGCAACTGACAGTCATGAGTTTCAATGCATTTCAGTGAGGGCACACGCTGCCCCTGTCAAAAGGGTTGGGGTCCGCCATGGAGGCAACGACCTTTTTGATGCCTGAGGCAATCAGCGCATCGCAGCACGGGCCGGTGCGGCCGTGGTGCGAGCAGGGCTCCAGCGTGACGTAAGCGGTGGCGCCAATGACTGAATGGCCATTGGCCGCCGCGTCGCGCAGGGCCATGATTTCGGCGTGCGGGCCACCGGCTTGCTGGGTGTGGCCCTGGCCGATAAGCGTGCCGCTGTCGTTGGCGACAACACAGCCGACACTCGGATTCGGCGCGGTCAATTCGCGCGCGCCCGATGCCAGTTGCAAGGCGAGGCGGATTTTGCCGGATGGATCTGTGGCGGGGATCAGCTTGGTCATGTTACCGTCTGGCGATTGCACTCAACCGTTCGTCAGTACTGTAACCGCAGCTTCGCCAAGTATCGGTAGCATGGCGGGCATGACTGGTTCGGATCCTTCCATAATCGCCTCGGCGCGTGCATTTCTTCGTCCCAAATTTTCTGCGGGCCAGCATTTGCACGGGAATGGTTTTTCACTCATCGAACTGATGGTTGTGGTTGCCATGGTGGCCATCCTGGGGGCGCTCGCGGCCCCCTCTTTCACCCAACTCCTGCGCAACAACCGGCTGGCCGCGGCGTCATCGGCCTTGCAGGTCTCACTAAGCCTCGCGCGCTCAGAGGCGGTCAAGCGGGGATCTGACGCACGGGTGACGGTCGCCGCGAACGGCACTGCAGGTAGCTGGCTTAACGGCTGGACGGTGTTTGTTGACAATACTACTGACGCGCATGGAGGCATTGGGCCGACCACTGACGATACCAGCGCGGCGGGTTGGACCCGTCTGGAAGTTGTGGGCGCACCGTCCGGCCCCGTCAGCTTCAATCAGACCGGAACACTGAACTACTTTTCGTATAACGGACAAGGCCGAATGATTGACGTGACAGGCGCAGGCGTTGTCAATCGGTCGTTCTGGTTTTTTTACGATACCAGTCAGAGATTTTGTCTGATTGTCAATAACACGGGGCGGGTTCGGGCGGCGCGCGTGGATAGTTCGGCCAGTTGCCCCACGACCTGACTGCATTTCAAAATGGCACGCTCAAATATTTTGTCAAGTTCTGCCTGCCAGGGCCCGGTCAGGCAATTGCATGGCCAGGCAGGGTTCAGCCTGATCGAGGTCCTGGTGACCATGGTCATCTTGATGTTTGGCCTGCTGGGTATTGCCGGGCTTTTGGTTAGTGGCGTGTCCAACGCGTCAGGCTCGGAAGCGATGGCCAAGGCCAGCCAATTGGCGGCGGACATGGCGGATCGAATCCGCGCCAATCCGGTGGTGGGGGTTTCTGCTACCAGTGAATACATCACGGCCTGGGCTGATAACCCACCGTCCAGCCCCGCGACCATTGCGCAGCAGGACAAGAAGGATTGGCTGGAGGCGCTGGCAGCCCAGTTGCCGCAGGGCGATGGCCAGATTACTGTTGACAACGCGCTGCGCAAGGTGGTCATCACGGTGCGCTGGAGCAACTGTCTGGGAACGCTGAATGATGCCGACCGGACAACCTGCACGGACAATGCGGCGACAGCCTTTAAAACTGTTTCTTTTGAACTGCGACTATGAGCACGACAGGATACTTTTCCAGGCAAGGCCTCCAGCGCGGGCTTTCGCTGATTGAACTGCTGATTGCACTGGTGCTCGGACTGGCTGTCCTGGTGGGGCTGTCTTCCGTGTATGTGGCGGTCAAACAGTCGTTCCGTTTTCAGGAAACAACCGGCAGGCTGCAGGAAGACGCTACCTTTGCGCTGGACTCGATGGCAAGGGATTTGAGGATGGCGGGGTCTGCGGGATGCATGGGAATCAACAAAGTTGCCAACGCTGCCCCGCCACCGACCAGTATTTATTATCCCGGCAGCGTCCTGGCGTCGGGCAGCCCCGCCAGCCCAGGCGTCACGACCAGTCCCGACAACACCAGCGGCTTTTACGGCGCCAATCCTCTGGGGCAAATTGAAACAACCAATCCGGAAGTTATACAGCAGCCTTTTACATCGCTCAATTTTGTCCGTGGATTTGACAATGGCATCCCCACGGGGATGGTTGCTACAAGCAATCCGACCCCATCAACAGTCAGTGACAGTCTGTTATTTTCCGGCGCCAGTTTCAAAGCCGTCTCTGTCAGTGTTCCAATGGCCGCAGCCAATTCAAACTTGACACTGGCCGCTGACACCTACGGCTGGATCAATGCCGCTAGCGGAACCAACAGCGGCATTTACACGTTCATCGTCTCGGACTGCGCGTCTTCCAGCATTTTCAACGGCAAGGTTACGGTTGTCGGTGGCGTGACCAGCATCGACCACAGCACGGCAATGGGCAACAATGTTGACACCCTCGCATTAAGCACGCTGTTTGGCACTGATGCCATCGTCATGCCTGTCGAATGGAGTTTTTACTACATTGCAACCCGCACTGGCGCCAGCACGCCGAGCTTGTACCGGGTATTTTTCAACGGAAACAAGCGGCTCAATGCTGAAGAACTGGTTTCAAATGTCGAAGGTATGAAGCTGAACTATGGTGAAAACACTGGCTTTGATGGCACAGGTGCGCCAACCCTTGTGCCTGACGTCTGGCGCGCCAACGCGGCCGCTGTGGCCGATTGGTCCCGCGTCGTGGCCGTGCGGATTGGCCTGATGATGGTCAGCTCCGAAGACAATGCGAATCCCGAGGTGACCCTGACGGTGCCCACGCTGCTTGGGCAAACCTACACCGCGCCCGCAGGAGCCTCCGCCAACCGGCTTCGCAAGGAATTTTCGACCACTGTGGTAATGCGCAACCGCGTGGCGGCGCGGTGAAACCGGGTGCCGATTTAATCATGACCACGAGCCTTCGCACCACCAACTGCTATATTAAAGGTAGCTATGTATCCATGTTGCATATGGGTAAAATGCGTATTTCATCATCACTATTGATTCGCCGCAAGCAAGGCGGCATGACTTTGCTGGTCGGGCTTATCCTGCTCGTGATGCTGACGGTGATCAGCATCATCGGCTTTCGCAACACTACGCTCTCGGAGCGCATGACCGGGAATGCAGTGGATCGCAACGTGTCGTTTCAATCGGCTGAAAGCGCCGGCAAAGAGGGGATCGCAGTCATTGAGGCGGGTTCATTGAGTGGCGCCGGATATTACGCGACGCCGCTCCCCAACGGCGGCAACACCAACTACTGGACGCAGGGTGCCGGGCCTGCAAGCTCGACTTGCACGACTGAAGCGGTATTCAGCTTGACCATTTGCGCAGCTTCCGTAGCCACCAAGTATGCCAACAACGCTCAAAACGCCCAGTATGTGATTGAACTGCTCTCGCAGGTTACAACTGGCACCGGCCCCGTGACCACGGTATCAAATTACCGGGTGACATCAAGAAGCACCGGGGGTTCAGGCCAGGCTGATGTTGTATTGCAGAGTATTTACAGCAAAACAACCACCACTCCCTAGTTAGTGAAGTCAGGAGATTTAGCCATGAACACACAACTTGATTTATCGAGGCCCGGGCAGGCACCGGATGGCTTGTTTCAAAACAAGGAGCGGCTCAAGGTCGGGAGCACGGTTGTCCGCGGTGCGTCTTCCAGGAGTGTGCGGATGCTGCGGCTCGGGCTTTTGTGACTGCTGGTGCTGCTGGGCGGCGCGCCGTTTCGTGCAGCCATCGCGCAGACCACGGTCAACATGGCACAGGTTCCGCTGCTTGCGTTAAAGAGCGCGCCGGGGCTGGTGATGCTCACGATGAGCCGTGATCATCGGCTGTTTTATGCGGCATATAACGACTCCAGCGACATCGACGGCGATGGCGTGGCCGACGTTGGATTCAAACCATCCATTACCTACTATGGCAATTTCGTGTCGAATCGCTGTTATGCATACGACACCTCTAATAAGCGTTTTAGCCCCAAATCCATTGCAGACGCTAGCACGGGGTGCTCATCTGCACCGTCGAGCGCGAACTGGCATGGAAATTGGCTGAATTGGGCCACCACCTCGCGCATGGATGCGCTTCGACGGGTGTTGTACGGTGGTTATCGTGTTGCCGACCCTACTTCGTCATCGAGTCCAACCATATTGCAGGGGGCGTACATCCCGCAGGACAGTCATGTTTGGGGCAAGGAATACCGGCCAGTGGTGGGGCGCGACAGCTACAACATCACTTACTACACCCCTTTTGCGGCGCCCACCGCTGGCAAGGAACATCTGTTTGCAGTGCGTAGCCCCGCTTACACGACGACACCATCCGATACGGGTTCGACTGCCTATCCGTTCCCGATGCCAGCTCCCGACTTGCGGGTGATCCTCAATGCCGATCAGGTCAAAGAGCGTATATGGAACTGGGCCTCCACCGATGTCGGATACGCGCCCATCGCAGCCGACAACGCCAATTTTTCAAATGCCGGTGGACGAAGTTCAGTAGCCAGCACACCATACTCACTCAAGGTCGAGGCTTGTGTGGCCCTTAGTGGTGTGCGTGAAGCAAGCTGTACGGGCTATCCCGCGGGTACCCCAACGGTGTGGAAGCCGACTGGAACGCTGCATGACTATTCGGTCAACGACGCATTGAAGTTTGGCTTGATTACGGGTTCGTATTTCAACAATTATTCGGGGGGGGTGGTACGCCGAAACATCAGCAGCTTCTCAAACGAAGTAAATCCTGCCAATGGCGTCTTCCAGCAGGTTACAGAAGGTTCCGCAACTGTCGACGGCATTGCGCGAACCATTGACAGATTGTCAATATACGGCTGGAGCGGATCCAGTTATTACTGCGGTTACAGCTTCACGTCTCCAAGGAGCCAGGGGAATTGCCCGTCCTGGGGTGCGCCGGTTGGCGAGATGATGTACGAGGGCCTGAGATACTTCTCCGGAAAGACCTCCCCAACCTCTGCCTACGCGAGTGGGGTGAGCAGCTCAACCAGTCCGGATTCAAGGTTGGGCTTGCCGTTGATGGGGACCACAACGTCACCCTGGATGAACCCATATCGGGCCAAATCCACCGGAGGAAGCCCAATATGTTCTCGTCCGGTGCAAATGGTTATTGCCGATCCGGTGACAAGCTTTGATTCGGACCAGCTTCCCGGAATCTCTTCGCTGTTCATACCTCCAGCCAGCCTTGGCGCCGCGCTGGGCACCAACGACCTCACCGGGCTCAATGTGTCATCTCAGGCGGACGCGATATGGGCAGCAGAGGGTTTAGGGACTCGCAACATCTTCATAGGACAGTCTGGCAGCCTGAGTGACGGGAATCCGACCGCCAAGCCAGCCAGCTCTTTTTCGCAGATCCGCGGGCATGCACCGGATGCAACCCAATCACAGGGAAGCTACTATTCTGCTGGAGTCAGCCGATTCGCCCATACCACTGGTGTGAATGTTGGGGCACCCACGGCATCACCGGCGGTGCCCACGGTGGCGGGCCAGACAGTGGACACGCTTTCCATTGCCCTGGGCAGTGTGGTACCAAAGATCCAGGTTGCCTACGGCGGCAAAAGCGTCTCCATTGTGCCGGTGGCCAAGTCAGTAGGGGGGGCGTGCTGTGGCATCAACTCGGCCTACGGCCAATACCAGGCAACGGGTGCGATTACCGGGTTTTACCTGGATAGTTTCAACAACACGACCGGACCCACAGGCGCGGACTACAACTCGGGGATCAACGGCGGGCGACCCACGTTGTCGTTTGTCGTGAACTTTTCAGACTCCGACGAAGGCACGGACAACGAAACGGATGCGATAGTGGGATACAACGTCAGTGTGAACGCGTTGGGCAAGCTAGTTGTGGCGCTCTCGCCGGTGAATACGACGGCGGCCGGTATCGAGATGCATCTCGGTTACTCGATTACCGGGACTGCAAAAGACGGTCTTTATCTGGACATGACGAGTCGGCCAGGCGGAGGAACGCCCACGGTCAAGTACTACCTTGACACGCTCACGAACCCGACCGTCACGACCGCCCAGGACCCGGCTCCTTCAGACGGGACGCGAATCAATTCGAAAATGCTGCCTATAACAGCCACCACGCGCACGTTTGACTTTGCAACCGTTGCGTCGACGGCGGGCTACCTTCCGCACGATACGCTCTGGTACGCCGCCAAGTACGGTGGTGCCGGCGTGCTTGATGCCAACGGTGATCCCACCAATTATTTCAAGATCAGCAACCCAGCCCAACTGCCTGCCCAGATGGGCAAGGCGTTCCGGGCCGCCGCGGCGCTGGCTGCTGTTGCCAGCACCAGCGTGGTGGGGGTGGGACAGCGCAGCCTTGGTTCCGCCGCCATTTATCAGGCCAACTACGACTCGTTAACCTGGTCATCGCGCGTGTATGCATTTCCGGTAACGACCAGTGGCACCGTGTCCGACACGCCCGTCTGGGAAGCTTCATCGCTCATTCCAGTTCCAGCTTCGCGCACCAAATTGTTTTTGGGTCGCGGCGGCAACAATGCACCATTCGCGCTTACGTCCGGTGGATTCGGTTCATTGACGTCCACGGCTACTCCAACAGCTGCAAATCCAAATCCAGAACAAACAGATTTCGGAAACGCAGCCATTTATGCCTACCTGCTCGGAGACAAGAGCGGGGAAGAGCGAAAAGGTGGCAGCTTCCGCAATCGGGGCACGACGGCTGCCTCGGAGTTTGGTTCCGTGATCGGCGATATCGTTAATTCCGACCCGCAAATCATTTCGAAGAAAGACTACGGCTATACCGCCAGCGACGCCAGCTACAGCACTTTTTTGGCGGGCATCAATTTTGAAACATTGGCTGTTGGCAGCAATGATGGATTTTTCCATGTGTTTGACGCGCAACCTGATGCTACTGGTGGTGGCGAATTGCTGGGCTTTATGCCGCAAGCTGCGCGCACCAATATCAAGGACCTGTCGGACCCAGGCTACCAGCATCGCAACTTCGTCGATGGTTCCATAGGACTGGGGCACGCGAAGATCGCGGTTCCGGGTGACCCCACGGTGGCGTGGCGAAGCGTTGCCGTTGTGGCCGGTGGCGACGGCGCCCAGACGGTCTTTGCAGTCAATACCAGTTCCAAAACCTATACGGCCAACAGTATCTTGTGGGAAGTCAACCAGTCGTCTGCGGGGGTTGGAACCACCCTTGGGAACGTCATGGGCCGTCCGGCGATTGGCAAGCTGGCCAACGGCACCTGGGTTGCGATCTTCGGCAATGGTTACAACAGTGCAGATGGCACCGCCAATTTGTATGTGGTGAGGCTGACCGATGGCGTGATCCTCAAGGTAATACCCACCAACAACGCGATGACCGGTAACGGCTTGGGCTCGACCGTGATCGTCCGGAAAACTTCGGGCGCCCAGGACACGATCGACTACGTCTATGGGGCGGACTACAAGGGACATATCTGGCGGTTTGATCTGAGCAATACCACCATGTCAAGCTGGCCCGGCACCGGAGCGCTGATCTACAGTACGCCAACCGGACGCCCCATCACGGCTGAAATCGCTGTCGGTCCGGCGCCTGCGAGTCCGCTTACCACGGGTGGCAAGATGATCTACTTTGGAACGGGCAGCTATTTGAGTGCCACCGATCCAGCGACAACCACTGTACAGGCCTTGTACGGGATTTACGATGATTTGTTGTGGGGCCTGAATACGTCTGCATTTGCAGTGGATGCAAACTTGTCCTCGATGACAATTTCCACGACAGCCGGGAGTGATGTCCGCACGACCTCTCCCACTGCTTCGCCCAGCTGGTTCACCGTCGCAGGCAAGAAAGGTTGGGTCGTTCAGTTGACGGGTGCCAACGTGGTTGCGGGAGAGCGTGTCATCGCCCCGCCAGTTCGCTACACGGTCGCAGGGCTGGTGGATGCGTTCCTTTTTACCTCCATTGTGCCGAGCACGGATGATTGTAATGCGGGTCTGGATGCCTGGATTACCGGAATAGACGCGATGACCGGCGGCTACAGGAAGGTCTTTAATGGCATTACTGACAATTCAGTCCGCATAACCGGCGGTTCGCCGCGCGGCGTGTTCGTGCTACAGGACGGTGGTGCGCCAACTCTGTATATCAGTCAGACTGTTTTTAACAATACCATCCCCACGACTTCGTTTGCAACCGGGGCGGGCGGAACGCAAAGCGTCACGATCAATGGGGTTGAAGGGACGACTCGCGTTATTTCAATCGCGTTGGTCAATCCGGTGATCCCTGCGGGAGCGAATCGGCAAGTGTGGCGTCAGCTCAAGTAATCGACATGCGGGCCGGCTGCTTGTATTTATGGGAGTAGCCGGTGTTGTGCAGACTACCAGTGCGAGGGAATAAGAAATTGAACTCAATTAAACGAATTCGCGGCTTTACGCTGATTGAACTCATGATCACCGTCGCTGTCATCGGAATTTTGACTGCAGTGGCGCTGCCGTCCTACCGGGCCTATATCGAGCGGGGTCAGCGCGCCCATGCGAAAACCGTTTTGCTTGAAGCGGCGCAGTTCATGGAACGCTATCGCTCCAGCAACTTCAAGTATCGGGATGCCAGCAACAATGCCCCTGCGCTGCCAACCAGGCTGCAAGTGTCGCCAGCGGAAGGTGCCAAACGTTATGACATTACGCTGGTGACTCCGGACGATTTATCCTTTACCCTCACCGCTACCCCCAGTGGCTGGGCTGACAGCCTTTGCGGCAATTTGAGCCTGACCAACCTTGGCGTCAAGGACCAAAGTCTGGGCGACGCCGCAACCTGCTGGAACCGCTAAGCATGCCTCCGCTGGTGACGACTTTTCAGCGCCGCACCTCATCCACCAGCGTCTTGAACTCGTCAATGTCTTCAAAGCTGCGATAGACGCTGGCAAAGCGCACGTAGGCCACCTTGTCGAGATTCTTCAGCTCGCGCATGGCCAGTTCGCCCAGGCGGCTGGAGGCGGCTTCGCGCAGGCCCAACATTCGGCCTCTGCGCTACCTGGCAATACCCAAAAAAACCGCCAAAGCACGATTGACGGCAACCATCAAGTCGTCGCTTGCTACTCCAAACGGCGCGCCCAGCTTGTCCTGCCTGACGGTCATGGCCTTGTCCACCATGATCTGGGATGCCTTGCGTAGCCCATTTTTGTTGTCTGGCTTCACCGTGATTCGGAACAACGGCGCTTCAACGAAATCACTTGATACAAGCAATAGGGTCATCGTCGCGAGGGCGTCAAATTGGTCAGATTGGATAATCAGCGCTGGCCTGGGCTTGCCGAAGTCGCCTTGCATGGCAATGGTCACGAAGTCCCCGCGCTTCATGCCTTCCAGCCATCCACTTCGGCCAAGGCCTTATCCATAAAGTCCAGCATCTGCACATCCGCCCGGTCAGCCTGAGCTGCCAGCCTGGACTGGCGCTGGCATTCAGCCGCGAAATCCGGGCGACGGGTATCAGGCACCCAGATTTGAACAGGGCGTAACCCGGCCATGCGCAACGCGTCACGACGTTTCTGAACCCTCTGAGCAACTGACGTAACCATAAACACCTTCAAATGAGCTACATGTAACACACTATAAACCCGAACGACTGTGGCTGCAACAGGCAGAACTTGTTGCACACTCCTTGTCCCATAAGCTTGAAATTGAGGCTGCCCGTGCAACTGGGAATGTGTCAACGTAAATCAGGGAAATCAGGTCCGTGAAATCGGGAGCATCAGCGCCGCACCTCATCCACCAGCGTCTTGAACTCGTCAATGTCTTCAAAGCTGCGATAGACGCTGGCAAAGCGCACGTAGGCCACCTTGTCGAGCTTTTTCAGCTCGCGCATGACCAGTTCGCCCAAGCGGCTGGAGGCGACTTCGCGCAGGCCCAGGCTGAGCAGTTTTTCCTCGATGCGCTCAATGGCTGAATCCACCTGCTCGGTGCTGACGGGGCGCTTGCGCAGCGCCAGCGTCATGGATTCCTGGATCTTGCTGCGCTTGTATTCGGTGCGGCGGCTGTCTTTCTTGACGATGGACGGGAAGTTGACCTCTGGCCGCTCGTAGGTGGTAAAGCGTTTTTCACACGCGCCGCACTGGCGGCGGCGGCGTATGAAATCGGCCTCGTCCGTCACGCGGGTTTCCACCACCTGGGTTTCAAGATGACCGCAAAAAGGGCATTTCATGGGTTTTTACTAAAATCCATAACCATTTTGGCCTCTGGCCCTTATGGAATATGCGCAACCAGCTATTGAAAACATAGCAAGCCAGGAGTCTGCCCGGATCAGCCGTACACCGGAAAGCGGGTTGTCAGGGCGTGGACCTTGGCGCGAACGGCTTCGAGCGTGGCGGCGTCGCGCGGGTGGTCGAGCACGTCGGCAATCAGGTGGGCGGTGGCGCGCGCTTCCTCGTCCCTGAAGCCGCGCGTGGTCATGGCCGGCGTGCCGATGCGCACGCCGCTGGTCACCATGGGTTTTTCGGGGTCGTTGGGGATGGCGTTTTTGTTGATTGTCATGTGGGCGCTGCCGAGCACGGCCTCGGCCTCCTTGCCGGTAATACCCTTGGCGCGCAGATCGACCAGCATCAGGTGGCTTTCGGTGCGGCCGCTGACAATGCGCAAGCCGCGCGCGGTGAGCGTTTCGGCGACGATTTGCGCGTTTTTCAGCACTTGCTGCTGGTACACCCTGAATTCTGGCGACAGCGCTTCCTTGAAGGCCACCGCCTTGGCCGCAATCACATGCATCAGCGGGCCGCCTTGCAGGCCGGGAAAGATGGCGCTGTTGATGGCTTTTTCGTGCTGCGCTTTCATCAAAATGATGCCGCCGCGCGGGCCGCGCAGGCTTTTGTGGGTGGTCGAGGTCACGATGTCGGCATGCGGCACCGGGTTGGGGTAGATGCCTGCCGCCACCAGCCCGGCATAGTGGGCAATATCAACCATGAAGATCGCGCCCACGGCCTTGGCCACCTTGGCGAAACGCTCGAAGTCGATGCGCAGGCTGTAGGCGGATGCACCGGCAATGATCAGCTTGGGCTTGCTCTCATGGGCCTTGCGCTCCATGGCGTCGTAGTCGATTTCTTCCTTGTCGTTCAGGCCATAGGAAACCACGTTGAACCATTTGCCGCTCATGTTCAGCGCCATGCCGTGCGTCAGGTGGCCGCCTTCGGCCAGGCTCATGCCCATGATGGTGTCACCCGGCTTGAGGAAGGCGAGAAGTACTGCCTCGTTGGCCGAGGCGCCGCAGTGCGGCTGCACGTTGGCGGCTTCGGCGCCAAAGATCTGCTTGATGCGGTCAATGGCGAGTTGCTCGGCGATGTCCACGAATTCGCAGCCGCCGTAGTAGCGGCGGCCGGGGTAGCCTTCGGCGTATTTGTTGGTAAGTTGCGAGCCCTGCGCCGCCATGACGGCGGGCGAGGCGTAGTTTTCGCTGGCAATCAGCTCGATGTGCTGCTCTTGGCGGGCGTTTTCGGCCTGGATGGCGGCAAAAATTTCGGGGTCGGTCTGTTCAACCAGGGTAGCGCGGTGGTACACGGCAGTCCTTCAAGACGTGGGAATATCCTTGTGTTCTGGCTTGCGGCGCCAAAAAACAAGGGTTGCCCAGGCGAACGGCTGATCACCGGGAGCCAAAC
>JAHFQQ010000070.1 GCA_023259235.1 Polaromonas sp.
CATCAGCGAGCGCATTGCCATGCTGCTACCGGTCATTTCAGCCGCCTGAAACCCGCTTCCGTTACACTTGTCGGCGTCAGGAGAGAGTTTTCACGCGAAAACCGCCGAAGGCGCATGCGACACCCGCAAAACGGTGTGCTGAACGCTCAGGCAAAAGGACTGGCAACCGTTTTACCGCAAGCACTTGCTGTAAAGCGTTCCCTACTGGAGAGAGGCCGTTTTCAAAGCAGCCCACCGAAGGAGCAAGCCTGCATCGCCAGGTGAATCTCTCAGGTAAAGTGGACAGCAGGGGCAGCGCATGGTTTTTAGCCATGGATTCATGTTTGCCCCCCGGAGAACGCCGTGTCCGATAGCTCTTCCAACACCTCTTCCGCCAGCCCGGAAAATCTTCTCAAAACGCCGCTGCATGATTTGCATGTCGCGCTCGGCGCCCGCATGGTGCCGTTTGCGGGCTATTCCATGCCGGTGCAATACCCGGCGGGGCTGATCGCCGAGCATAACCACACACGCAGCGCCGCCGGCCTGTTTGACGTGTCGCACATGGGCCAGTTGCGCCTGGTCGGCGCGGATTCAGCGGCCGCCCTCGAAACCCTGATTCCGGTTGACGTGATCGACCTGCCCGTCGGCAAGCAGCGCTACGGCCTGCTGCTCGATGACGAAGGCGGCATCATCGATGACCTGATGTTTTTCAACCGCGACTACCTTCATGGGGGCGACCTGTTCATCATCGTCAACGGCGCCTGCAAGGCGGGTGACATCACCCATATCCAGAATAAAATCGGCACGCGCTGCCAGGTCATCCCCAGCCCCGAGCAGGCGCTGCTGGCACTGCAAGGGCCGCAGGCCGTCACCGCCTTGCAGCGTCTGGCGCCTGGCGTCGAAAAGCTCGTGTTCATGAGCGGCGGCCGTTTCACGGTGCAGACGGGAAAACAGGCGATCGATGTATTCCTGACGCGCAGCGGCTACACCGGTGAAGACGGTTTCGAAATCTCCGTCGCCGGCTCGCAGGCCGAAGCACTGGCCCGGGCCCTGCTGGCGCAGCCTGAAGTCAAGCCCATCGGGCTGGGCGCGCGCAACTCGCTGCGCCTGGAAGCGGGGCTGTGCCTGTATGGCAACGACATCGACACCCACACCACGCCGGTTGAAGCGGGTCTGAATTGGGCAATTCAAAAAGTCAGGCGCAGCGGTGGCGCGCGGGCTGGGGGATTTCCGGGCGCTGAAAATATTCTTGCCCAACTGGCCAGCCCGGCCGACACCGTCAAGAGAAAACGTGTGGGTCTGGTGGCGCTGGAGCGCGTTCCGGTGCGTGAACACTGTGCCCTGCAAAGCACCAGCGGCGAGCCGATCGGCGAAGTCACCAGCGGGCTGCCTGGCCCCACCATCAACAAGCCGGTTGCCATGGGCTATGTCAAGCCGCAATTTGCGACCCTGGGCACCCAGGTCAATGCCATGGTGCGCGGCAAGTCGGTGCCGATGGAAGTTTCAAGCATGCCGTTCGTGCCGACTCATTACTGGCGCGGCTGATTTCCCTCATGTTTTTCTGTTGCTGTATCCTGTTTCCAACTGTTGATTCCTTTCACTGAACCTCTGGAGAATTCCATGACTGTCAAATATACCGAAGACCACGAATGGCTCAAGATCGAAGGCGACATCGCCACCGTCGGCATCACCGTTCACGCGCAGGACGCGCTGGGCGATGTGGTGTTTGTGGATCTGCCTGCCGTGGGCAACGACTACGCGCAAAAGGAAGCCGCTGCCGTGGTCGAGTCGGTCAAGGCCGCGGCCGACGTGTACATGCCGGTCAGCGGCGAGGTGATTGAAGTTAACGAGGCCCTGCGCGATAACCCCTCGCTCGCCAACAGCGACCCGCTGGCCGCTGGCTGGTTCTTCAAGGTCAGGATGTCCGACCCCACCCAGCTCGACGGCCTGATGGATGAAGCGGGCTACGCAGCTTTCTCCAGCCATCCCTAAAAGCACGGCGCCCATGCTCACCACGGCACCCCGAGGGGGCCGTGCCTGCCTGGAGCATGACCGTTCCTACCCCACCAGTTTCCAGGACTCCTATGTTGATGCCAACCGCCAAGCCGCTCGGCGCGCTTGAAAATCCTTCCGAATTCATTGCGCGCCACATCGGCATTGATGCGCTTGATGAAGCCCGCATGCTCAGCGTGGTGGGCGCTGCCTCGCGCCGGGCCCTGATTGACGGGATTGTTCCAGGCTCGATTGCGTGCAGCAGCGCCATGGCCATTCCGGCAGCCATCACGGAGGCCGCCGCGCTGGAGCAACTCAAGGCGATTGCCGCCAAAAACCAGGTCTTCAAAAGCTTTATCGGCCAGGGCTATCACGGCACCTTCCTGCCGGGCGTCATCCTGCGCAACATCCTTGAAAACCCGGCCTGGTACACCGCCTACACGCCCTACCAACCCGAGATTTCGCAGGGCCGCCTGGAAGCGCTGCTCAACTTCCAGACCATGGTGGCGGACCTGACCGGTCTGGCCATTGCCAATGCCTCGATGCTCGACGAAGCCACAGCTGCCGCCGAGGCCATGACGCTGGCCAAACGCAGTGTGAAAAGCAAGAGCAATGTCTTCATCGTGGCGGGCGACTGCCATCCGCAGACCATCGAGGTGATCCAGACCCGGGCCAGGCCGCTGGGCATCGAGGTCCGGATCAGCAGCGCCGCCGAGACCCTGCCGCATCTCATGGCCGGGAACGATTACTTCGGCGTGCTGGCCCAGTACCCCGCCACCACCGGCAGCATTGATGACCTGCGGCCGCTGGCCGGGCAGGTGCACGCCAATGGCGCCATCCTGTGCGTTGCCGCCGACCTGCTGGCGCTGACGCTGCTCGCGCCGCCGGGTGAATGGGGCGCCGACATCGCGCTCGGCACCACGCAGCGTTTTGGCATGCCCATGGGCAATGGCGGCCCGCATGCGGCCTACCTGGCTTGCCGGGACGAGATCAAGCGCTCGCTACCCGGCCGTCTGGTCGGCGTCAGCGTTGACGGCCGCGGCCACCCGGTCTATCGCCTGGCACTGCAAACGCGCGAACAGCACATTCGCCGCGAAAAAGCCACCTCCAACATCTGCACCGCGCAGGTGCTGCCCGCCGTGATCGCCAGCATGTACGCGGTCTATCACGGCCCGCAGGGCCTCAAGCGCATTGCCCAGCGCATTGCGGCCTACACCGCGATCCTGGCACGCGGCCTGCGCGAGATGGGTTACGAAATCACCAACACCAGTGCCTTTGACTCGGTTACGGTCCAGACCGGTGACGCTACTAATTCAATAGCTGAACGCGCCCGTAGCGCAAGGGCCAACCTGCGATTTTGTTCAAAGAATCAGCTTGGCGTGGCGCTCGACGAAACCACTACCCGCCAGGACATCGAGCTGCTTTGGTCCTTCTTTGCCAAGCCCGGCCAAAGCGTGCCGCTGGTCAGCGCGTTTGAAAACGACATCGAAGCGCTGATCCCGGCCGAGTTGCGCCGCGCCAGCCCCTTTCTGACGCATCCGGTGTTCAATACCCATCATTCCGAAACCGCCATGCTGCGCTACATCCGCATGCTGGGCGACAAGGATCTGGCGCTGGACCGCAGCATGATCCCGCTGGGCAGTTGCACCATGAAGCTCAACGCGACCAGCGAGATGATTCCCGTCACCTGGCCCGGGTTTGCCCACATTCACCCGTTCGCGCCACCCGCGCAACTGCAAGGCTATGCCGAACTGGACCAGCAACTGCGCGACTGGCTGTGTCAGGCTACCGGCTACGCCGGCGTCAGCCTGCAGCCCAATGCCGGTTCGCAGGGTGAATATGCCGGCATGCTGGCGATCCGGGCGTTTCATGAAGCCAGCGGCCAGGGCCACCGCAACATTTGCCTGATTCCCTCATCGGCGCATGGCACCAACCCGGCCAGCGCCCACCTGGCCGGCATGAGCGTGGTGGTGACTGCCTGCGATGCGCAGGGCAACGTCGATATGGCCGACCTCAAGGCCAAGTGCGAGCAGCACGCGGCCAATTTGGCCGCCGTGATGATCACCTACCCCAGCACCCACGGCGTCTTTGAACGCCAGGTGAAGGAACTCTGCCAGCTGGTGCATTCGTACGGTGGCCGCGTTTATGTGGACGGCGCCAACATGAACGCACTGGTCGGCGTGGCGGCCCCGGGCGAGTTCGGCGGTGACGTGAGCCACCTCAACCTGCACAAGACCTTCTGCATCCCGCACGGCGGCGGCGGCCCCGGCGTGGGCCCCGTGTGTGTGGTGAAAGACCTGGTGCCTTACCTGCCCGGCCATGCCACCGCCGGTATCCCGGGCCACGGAGTCGGGGCAATAGCCGCAGCACCGCTGGGTAACGCAGGCGTGCTGCCGATCAGCTGGATGTATTGCCGCATGATGGGCCCCGAAGGCCTGAGGCAGGCCACCGAGGCCGCCATCTTGAGCGCCAACTACATCAGCGCACGGCTGAAAGACCACTACCCCACGCTCTACGCCAGTGAAAACGGCCATGTGGCGCACGAGTGCATCCTTGACTTGCGCCCACTCAAGGAAACCAGCGGCGTCAGCGCGGAAGACGTTGCCAAGCGCCTGATGGACTACGGCTTTCATGCGCCGACGCTGAGTTTCCCCGTGCCCGGCACGCTGATGGTCGAGCCCACCGAAAGCGAAACCCTGGCCGAGCTGGAGCGCTTCATCGACGCCATGATCGCCATCCGCGAAGAGATTCGTAAAGTCGAAAGCGGCCAATGGCCACAGGGCAACAACCCGCTCAAGCACGCGCCGCATACCGCTGAAAGCCTGCTCGGCGCCGACTGGGACCGGCCCTATTCGCGCGAAACCGGCGCTTTTCCGGTGGCCACGCTCAAACAGGTCAAATACTGGCCGCCGGTCGGCCGTGTGGACAACGTGTATGGCGACCGCAACCTGGTCTGCATCTGCCCGCCAGTGAGCGACTACGCCTGAGGATGCCGCCGCGCCGGGCTGCAACAGGCCCGGAGCGGGATTCATTTCGCTATATATTTAATAGCCCTATGCGCCTGTTACAAAAGGGCTGGAGGCTGATTTCGTCTGGAATCAAGGTGATGGACCGGAATGGCAGTTGCCACCAATAAGAACCCATCTTGCGCACCGGTGAGGCCACGAAGACGTAGTCGGTTCAGTTTTAGGCGCGCCATTACGCTTGAATCGAAGAGTCGGGCGACAGGCGCAATGAATTCCCTGTCGCGTTACCGAGGCTGGCGTGCACTTCGGGTCGCTGCGTCGCGACGGAGGATTTCGTTCACCATGGCAGTGAATTGTTTCGCCAACACGCTACGCACCACCACTCTGCCAATGATGGGCGGGACCGGGAATCCAGGCACCAGGCGCCCGGAATAAGAGAGCCGCACCGCGCCCATGGGCAGGCTCTCCAGCTCGTAGCGCCCTTCCATTTCTCTGAGATTGCCGCCAACGGCATGCGCCACGATTCGCCACGGGGGAGACTCGACGACCGCCAGTTTCACCTCGACTGGCTGCTGGAAGAACAGGAAGCCGAATTCCCCCGTCTGCTCGACCAGCAGCCTGTCGCCGTCACGCTGTACCACGCGCGAACTGCGCATGTTTGGAATGAATTCGGCGAGGTGATCGTAGTCGGAGATCGCGCTCCACACCGTGCGCGGGTCGACTTGCATCTCGGCAGACGCAGTCACTGTGACGAGGTCACCCTCGCCGGAGGTCTCGATGCTGACCCGCTGTGCCAGCGCCGCCACCGGGGCGCAAAACCCCCAAGCCAGGATCAGGAGTGCTGTTCCCTTGCGCAAGCTCAATGCGTTGACCATAGCGTTGACCCCTAATGGCAAGTTCTCGCGGCGGCGGGATCATCGAGTCAATGGCGACGATTGGTCAGACTGACCAATGCCTTGACGTGCGTGGATCCGGAAGCGCAGGCTCACGCGGTCCTGCACCTGGATCGCGCCGGCGAGGATCGAGAAGGGCACGATGCCGAAATCGGATTGGTTGAACTCGATCAGCCCGGTGACGCTCATCTCGCCGCGCCCGGTCTTCACCTGCGCCGGCACCTCGAACGTGCGGGTGACGCCGTGCAGCGTGATTGCGACAGCGAGCAGAACTCCCATCGGCATTCTTTCGATGCCGCTTGCGTGGATGAGTGCGAAAGGGAACTGCTGCGTCTCGAGCACTTTAGCAAGCATGTTGGCGCGCGTGCCGGCGATATCGGACTCGCTGGGCTGCGTGTCCAGGCCGGCCTTGGCACGAAGCGCCGGCTCGTCCACTGAAAGCTCAGCCAAGGGGATGTACAGGTCGGCGCGGCCTTCTTCCGGCGCAATGTAGCCTTGTGCCTCGTGGCTCGCGACGACGTGGTCGTGCCCCAGGCGCGCCAGCGACCCGCCGCGGCGCACCGTGATGGAGACGAGTGAGCGCGCGGGATCAATGCGATAGACGGGCTTGCCCCGCGCCGCTGCCTGCGCATAGTCGCTGAGTGGAAAATTCTCCGGCGTCTGTCTCACCACGGGCTCTGGCGCGGGCGCCGTCTCGCGGATCTGCGGAGCACACGCGGCAATGAACAGCGCAAGAACGGCCACCGCGTGCGCGGGTCGCAACGTGCCCATCTCAGAGGACCTTGCGCAGCCGCACGCGGAATTTCACCGTCACGTCGGGACCGATGACATTGGTCGCAGACCACTCGCCGGTGCCGATCCCAAACGGTCCTCGCTTGACGGTGAACTCGCCTTCCATGGTCGCGGCTTCGGCTGAAGCCTTCCAGGTGAACGGCACCTCTACCGGCTGCTGCACACCCTTCAGGGCGAGCATGCCGCGCGCGAGGTAGCGGCCTGACTGCGGATTCGCCTGCAGGCCGCGGATGTCGGTTGCGTGGAACTCGGCCTGCTGATGCCGGGTAAAGTCGAACCATTCAGCTCCGGCGATCGCCTTGTTGATGTCCGCGCTCATCATGTCCGCACTCGCCACCCTGATGGTGACATCCAGGCGGCTGCTGGCCGGATTCTCGGGATCGAAGTTCAGCCGGACGTCGAACTCCTTGAAGCTGCCCGGCGCCGGTGTCTTCTCGAAAGTGGCGGCGAATTCAAGCCGGCTGCCGGCAGGATCCATCTTCCAGTCGGCTGCGCGCGAGGGCTGGGGCACAGCGCAAACAAACAGCAGGGTCAGACACACGAGCCTTATCATTTCGGTGTTCTCCTCGCAGGCAACATCCGGGTCAGCACATTATCCCGCTTGACGAAGTGGTGCCGCAGCGCCGCGCCGACGTGCACGACGAGCAACGCAACAAAAACAATGAACAGCGAGAAATGCGCGAGCGCGGCGAGCTCTGCCGTGTGCTTGTCAGGAGAGACCAGCGGCGGCAGCGGAATCCACCAGAAGATGCTGAACGGAACGCCCGCCGCGGAGTTGTTGATCCAGCCGGTGATCGGCATGGCGATCATCACGACATAGAGCAGTGCATGGCTCAGCCGCGCCACGGCGCGCTCCCAGACGGGCGTGTCCGCGGGAAGCGCCGGTGTCGGGTTCGCCAGACGCCACAGCAGGCGCACGAGGACTAGCGCCAGGATTACCATGCCGAGGGACTTGTGCCAGACGAAGAGGTTGAGTTTCGTTGGCGAGAGCCGCCAGCTCGCCGCCAGCCAGCCGAGCCAGAACTGAGCGAAAATGAGCCCGGCGACAAGCCAGTGAAACAGCTTTGCCGGCGCGCCCCACGACGAGTCGCTGTTCGACTCCTTCAAACGGAACGCGGCGCGCGCAAGCAAGGCGAAGAGCCGAGAGGCTCGCCGGCCCGACTTGGTGGGCAGGAAATTCAGTCGCATCGGGTTCAGTATGGCACTTTGCGCGGAATGTCACTGAACCTTTCACGGCGGCCGCGGCCATGATGGGACTGACAGACGACCGGATAAGCAAGAATTTTTCCACGCCTTCAGCACCGAGGATCGCCGTCACAACTTCGAGCGCTTTCAATGGCCGGTGTAGTGAGCTGCGGCAATGATGAAAGGCAGGACCAGTTCGGGAATCAGGTAGCCCAGCCACACGGCTGTTGGCTTGGGCAGTCCCACGCGGCTGATGGATACCAGCCTGCCCACCCCGGCCAGCAACACGCCCAGGGCAAGCAGGTACACCAGCGTTCCCTGCTGCCGGATTGTCATTGCAGCCCACAGGCTGATGACGCCGGTGGCAAGGTACACGCCAGCCATGAAGCGATGAACGTTGTCCAGGCGTGGCGACGTTTCGGGTTGGCCCAGGAACATCTGCACGGTACCGCCAAACATTGCGATTGCCGCCACGATGAACAAACAGACCCGCACCACGAGCTGGCTTGCAAGGAGTGGATCGTCCGCAGTCATGTCTGCATCTCCGTTGAGTGACCTTACGTTAGAGTCATGCCTCAGTTACATTTTCTCTGGCATGGCGGACGAATGATGGCTTGTAATTAGCCACTGCGTCCCATCCCAACGATATGTGTAGCTGTAGCGGCCACTGACGAGTGCTCCCGTTTTGGCGAAAGTGAATGTATAGAGCCCAGCATCAACGGCGAAGTTACACCCTATCTCAATGCTACGCAAGTCAATCTTTCCGGACGGTTGGTCTTCTAGAAAGTGGTGGAAATAGTCCTCTTTCTCTGCAGGGGTAAGGCGCGGTTTATTTGATACTGTGGGAAGGAGAATTGATCGTACTGCGTAGTTGGCGACTACCTTATGAGGATCGCCAGTTTGCAGCGACCGATTCCAGCGATCAAAAAGTGCTGCAATCTCTTGCTCTGAGGTGGCCTTGCAACTCTCTGTGCGCGATGCCTGTGTATTGCTTGGCGTACCTTGGTTCGTAGCACATCCGGCGAGTGCGACGCTTAAGATAAAAATGCTGATCATCTTCATGGAACAACTCCTTTGAGCGGGGGTGGGTGGAAGAAAATGAGGCTTAACGTTGCTGGTAACCGGCCTGCCGAAAGCAGGTCCGGTTGACCAGCGCGTCAGACCTCGCTGAGAAACCTTGCGATCTCAGCATTGATGACCTCAGGATGGGTGACCGGCGCCATGTGGCCAAGGCCTGGAAACTCTACGACTTGAGCGCCGCACAGAACAGGGAGCAGGACCCGCGCCACCGCATGTGCTGATTCGGGAGACGATCCGCCAAGCATGTACAAAATTGGGATGTCCAGTGCGGCAAAGGCATGAGCCGGAGTGGGTTCGGTGAACAGCGCGTGAGACCACCGCCGAACGTTTGCAACCGAATCGGCGATCGCAGGTTTGCGCTGGGACGGAGTTGCGCTCCAGCTTCCAGCACCCATCCAGAAGTCGATGAAATGTCTGGCTGCAGCGTCCCGGTCCCCGTTGTCCAACGCCGTGCCCGCCGCAGTCACTGCATTTCGGATGCCGTCAACACCGTTGGGCGAAGGCCCCTGAGCTTCTACAAGAGAAAACAGGGTTGGCTCATACAGCACGAGGGCCCGAATGCGCCCCGGATTGGCCAGGGCTGCAATCAACGCAACGGCCGCGCCGTAGGAGTGCCCGACGAGGGCGAAGGGTGTGCCGGCCAGCGCAAGTACTGGCTCAATAAGGTTGACTTCATCCTGCAGGGTGATCTCGCGGTCAGAGTGCCAGTCAGGGCTCTTCCCGGAGCCGTACGAGTCAGGGGCAAGCACCCGATGGTTCTGGGACAGCAGGTCCATGAGGCCGCGCCATTGCGCTGAACCGCTGGCATTTGCATGGATGCAGATCACTCCCGGTCCTGTCCCAGAGTCGCGTACGTACGGTTCGAGGGTTGGCATGTCGAGCTTCTCTAGGTCGTGCTTGCGAGGTTTAACGTTCGACATGAGCAGCAGACCAAAGCTTTGCTTTGGGCTGTCCACTCGATAGAGGGGTTAGATGCCTGCTCGAGAAACGCGCTAGCCTGCGCGCGCCTGCCGTACGGGACTGAACAGGCACCCGTACAGGTACTCACTGTAGCTGTCGCTCCGGGGCCGTTGGAACCATGTGTGGCTGCCTCCTGCGGCATCCCCCACCAGCTACCACTGGCATGGCGCTTACTTGGCTCGCTTTAATAGCACCTCGGCCGAGCCACCGCTGGAAGCAGGGGTCGTCCACTTCAGTTCGTCCCCAGTGACAGTGAACGGTCGTTTTTGCTCGGTCCCGTTCCAGTTCGGGAACGTGCTGGTTTCTATGTGAAAGGTGATGGTCTTATCCGCCTCGTTGACGGTGTACGTGCCGAAGTGAGCGATCGATCCCTGCACGACAGCCTTGTTCTCCTCCGGAGTACCTTCATTTCGATTATTGGACACGAATTTGGCCTGTCCACGGCGCGCGGTCAGCAATATATAGTGGCCATTGCCATCAAAGCTTGCGAGCCCCTGCGGATTGGGACCATACAGCGGCACCCGGCTGCCATCCGCGCCGACAATATCGACCGAGACATACGCCCAGGTTCCGACGACTTGCTCTTGCAGCGTCTTTTGCTGGGCGGCCGCGTCTCTCGAGGGCAGGGAAACTCCCAGAGCCAGCAGTCCCACGGTGGTCAGTGTGAGTGTGAGCGTGCGAAGTCGTTTCATGATCTTCTTCCCTTAGTGGTTGGAAATGACTGAATGCTACAGCTTCGAACCAAATTTTGAACGCTTGGCGTTGTTCGCGCAAGAGTTGTTCCGTGTTGAAGGGTGCTTCAGTTGGCGTCTAACGTCGAAGCTAAGCGGCGGTCCGCTTGCGGGAAGTCCGGCTTGAGTGATGGGATGGACTCCCCCGTCTTTTTGCGCAATATTTGCGTACTGGTCTTCATTGGCGTGGCGATCAGGTTCTTAAACAAAGGAGTCCGACATGAATGCTACTACCGTTGCCGTCGATCTTGCAAAGTCTGTTTTTCAATTAGCCGTGGCTGATGACCATTGGCGCATGGTCGAAACCCAGCGTTTGAGCCGTACCCAGTTCGAGCGCTGGTTTGCTAATCGAGAGGTGTCCCTCGTCATCATGGAAGCCTGCGGCTCAGCCCACCATTGGGGCCGCTGGCTCAATGGCCTGGGCATTGAGGTCCGCCTGCTGCCCGCCCAATACATCCGCGCCTACGTCAAACGCAACAAGACCGATGCAGCGGATGCGGCTGCACTCCTGGAAGCTGCCAGAGCCTCTGACATGCGTCCGGTGCGCGTGAAGTCGGTTGAGCAGCAGGCACTGCAGGGCATGCACCGCATTCGCTCCCTATGGATGGGCACACGCACCAGCCGCATCAACGCCCTGCGTGGCTTTTGCCGTGAGTTTGGCATTGCGATTCCCGTAGGGGCGCGCACTGGCATCGAAGCCATCGGCCGGGTGCTGGCTGATCCTGCAACGGCCGTGCCCAATCTGATCCGTGGCACAGCCAAGCTGCTGCTGGAAGAGATTCGTTTGCTCGAAGCGCGCATTGCCCAACTGGAGCGGGAACTGGCCGCGCTGGCCAGGCTCAGCCCGGCGTGCACCACGTTGCTGTCGATACCTGGTATTGGCCTGCTGACCGCTACTGCGATGGTGGCGGCCACATCGGGTGATGTCAGCCACTTCAAGGATGCACGCCACTTCTCCAGCTGGTTTGGCCTGACGCCCAAGGAGTACAGCTCGGGCAACAGCCGCTACCTGGGGCGCATCTCCAAGAAAGGGGATCGCTACTTGCGCATGTTGCTCACGCACGGCGCCAGGAGTGTGCTGCGTGCGGCCAAGGTGGCCGATAGCGCCGGGCGGGAGGTCTGCGGTGTGCGGCGATGGGCGCTGGATGTACAGGCACGCAGCAACCACAACAAGGCGGCGTGCGCGCTGGCCAACAAGCTGGCGCGCATTTGCTATGCCACGCTCAGGGACAAGGAGCCGTTTGGTGAACAAACCGTGCGGCTGAGCAAGAAGATCAACAGGGAGAGTTTTGTGATGCCGGCCTGAACAGCCAACATCCAGAACAGCCGTCACCAAGAAGAAATTTTGAACACCCATCACGCGTTGCGACGAGATTGATCGACCACCATGGCCAACCGGGTTCACCCCACACCGACTGACGCCGATAACTCTTCCGGCAGCTTGCCTGCCGTTCGTAGCGACTGGCGCTTCGGTGACGCAGATTCCATGTCGGCACGGACCACACCAGAGTCCACCACAGATGCCGGATATACGACTGCAGGCGCATCCCCAACAGCCAAACTATCGGTCAGTTTCTTGCGCTTGTGGGGGAGTCCATATACGACCAGTTATGCCAGTGGCTGTCGTAGCCACTGCCAGCAAACTCCGCAGCGCGTCGTTGACGGCCTCGTTATTTGGAAATGCTTTGGTCAATGCAGGGTCGATCACGACAATATTCGTTGCCTTTGCGTACCGTGCCGCGTACTTGCCGCGCACAAGTGGCCCAAGATCTGCACGCGTATATTCCGTGCGCATCTCGTCGTCTTTGGTATTAGCCTTCTTCATAAATTCGTTTCTCCTTTCGGGTTGCAGGGCGGGCGCTGAAGATGCGGATGACACCAGCACAGTCGGTGTGGGAGACAACCAGAACACGCCCTTGACTCGATCAACCAAACGTTACAAAGCGATTTTCCCCCACCGAGTGCGCCAAGTCACGACCACTCACGGAAAGAACGTCGCCAAACACTGTGCTGGCTTCGTCAAACCTGATGCCATGCTTGCGTTCATTGGCATATGCCTCGCCTGGATCCCATTCAAATTTCATAGCTAATCGCTAAGGCATAGCGTTAGCGATGACCCGCGCCAGTCAGGTCGATCAACCAATTAAACCGAAGCGTCACGGAACGCCCTCAGAACTGTATTGATGCGCGTTTGATAGCCAGTTCCTTGTGCCTTAAACCATTCGAGCACGTCTTGATCTACTCGCAGCGAAATGGATGCTTTGGAAGGCAGCGGCTTCAACCCTTTGCGAACCAGGCCACGAACAATGTGCTCTACGTCAGCCTCTGGGTGTTCGGGCGTCGGCTTTACGTCACCAGCGCCGGACTTCAGGCGTACCCAATCAGTTTTGGATTTCATCGAAGTAAATTTGCGACTCGCGCTTGGTAGCTTTTCGGAACGGGATGACGCGGACTTCATGTTTATTCTCCGTATGTACGACTAAAACAGCGTCAGTTTGTTGGCATGATTTCTCCGTTCGCGGGACTGTTCTCTGCGGCACCTAACAAATAAGAGTAAGCGGCTGGCCGCAGGCCAGTCCGCTTGGCTGATGGAATGGACTCCCCCGTTTGTTTGCGCAAGAGTTGCGTACTGGTCTTCATTGGCGCGGGGATCAGGTCTTCATCCAAACGAAAGGAGTCCGACATGAATGCTACTACCGGGGCCGTGGATCTGGTAAAATCCGTTTTCAAACTCGTCGTGGCCGATGAGCGCTGGGACATCGTTGAAACACAGCGCCTCACACGCACCCAGTTCGAACGTTGGTTTGCCAACCGTGCTGCCTCGCTGGTCGCCATGGAGGCCTGCGGCTCAGCCCACCACTGGGCACGCTGGCTCAATGGCCTGGGCATTGAGCCAGCGTGCCCAGTACGTGCGTGCCTATGTTCACCGCCACAAGACCGATGCCAGCGACGCCGCCGCCTTGCTC
>JAHFQQ010000071.1 GCA_023259235.1 Polaromonas sp.
GAGTTGCACCAGTGCCCACCAGAGCCCGGACGCCACCAGTACCAGCATGGCCAGGAAAAACCCCAAACGGTGAGGCGCGAGCAGCAGGTAGCGGATACGCCAGTGGCGGTCAAGCCTGGCCCGCTCTTCGGCGCCAGGCTTACCCCTGGCCACCCCCGAGGGAATGACCGGCGGCTGGATCATCCACAAGTTCCCAGGAAACCGCATTGGGTGCAATAGTCGCAGCCGTCCTTGCGAATAACGGCGTGCGCGCCGCACTCACTGCACTTTTTTCCCGCCATGACGGGTGGCATGCCGTTGGCAGGAGCTCCTTCCTGATCCAGCGGCAATTCATACTGGGCCTGGTGACCGGTGGCCCGCTGGGCCAGAATATTCTGGATGGCGAAAGCAATCGCGGCGACCTCGGAGTCGTGCCACATCGGCACCGGTGAGCCATCGGCCTTGCGATGCACGCCCAGGCGCACCGGGCCTCGATCCCAGGCGACCTTGCGCATGTCGCTGAGCGCTCGTTCCAGAAACCCGCCGCGCGCGGCCAGTGACAGCAAGCGCATGCTCGACGTGATCCACTGCTGCGACTCGCCGCTTTGGCCTACCGGCATGAAAAACTCGATGGCGCGATCCACCGTTGACACGCCATCAGCACTGGGCATTGGCAAAAACGACACCAGCAGGTACAGAGTTTTGTGGCCTTCTTGCGTCCAGTACTCCACCTTTTCCGCCACTGCCGACAGCGCACCCCTGGGTCGGCTTTCGATGACCGTGCGCATGGGGTCAACGATCACCACCGGAGCTGCCGCGACCGGCGCCGCATGCTCTTCCAGCACCGACCCCAGAATGGTATTGGGCCGGTAGGTGGCCAGGCCCTTGAGGTGCGCACGCCAGGCCTGGCTGTACAAGTCCTTGAAGTCCTCATAGGAGTAGTCGGCCGGCACGTTGACCGTCTTGGAGATCGCGGTATCCACAAACGGTTGCACCGCCTGCATCATGGCGATGTGGCTGTCCGCCGACATCTCGAGCGCCGAGACAAAGTAGTCAGGCAACTGCTCCACATTGCCACCGAGTTCGCGGTACAGGCGCCAGGCATGATCTTCCACTGCATAGCTGGTGGTGCTGCCGTCGGACTCACGCTTCTTGCGCCGGTACATCCACGAGAACGGCGGCTCAATGCCATTGGACGCATTGTCGGCAAACGCCAGGCTGACGGTGCCGGTCGGCGCAATTGACAGCAAGTGGCTGTTGCGAATGCCGTGCTGGCGGATGGCCTGCTGCAACTCGCCGGGCAGACGACTGGCAAAGGTGCCCGAAGCAAGATAGCCGTCGGCGTCGAACTTCGGGAAAGGACCTTTTTCCCTGGCCAGCGCTACCGACGCAGCGTACGCCGCATCGCGCATGTGCTCGGCAATGCGCGCGGCCATGTCCCGGCCCTCCGCCGCATCGTAGCGCAGGCACAGCATGGCCAGCGCATTGCCCATTCCGGTAAATCCCACGCCAATGCGGCGCTTGGCAGCGGACTCTTCGCGCTGCTGTGGCAGCGGCCAGAAGGTCACCTCGAGCACATTGTCAAGGGCGCGCACCTGGGTCGCGACAGATTTCTCAAACGCCTCAAAATCGAACGCTGGCACACCATCAAAACCGAATGGGTGGCGTATGAAGCGGGTCAGTATGACCGGCCCCAAATCGCAGCAACCGTAGGGCGGCAGCGGCTGCTCGCCGCAGGGATTCGTAGCGGAGATCGACTCGCAATAGCGCAGATTGTTGTCGTGGTTGATATGGTCCAGAAACAGGATGCCAGGTTCGGCGAAATCGTAGGCCGAACGCATCACCGTGTTCCAGAGCTCGCGCGCGGGCAGCGTTTGATAGACCCACAGACCGTCGGACCGCTGCAAGGCTCCCTGCGCGAGGATCGCCGCACCGGGTTTGGCCCGATGCACGAGATCCCAGGGCTGGTCGTTGGCCAGTGCCTGCATGAATGCGTCGGATACGCCCACCGACACATTGAAATTGTTCCAGCGCCCCGGGGTGCGCTTGGCGGTGATGAATTCCCGCACATCGGGGTGATCAATGCGCAGCACGCCCATCTGCGCGCCGCGCCGCGCACCGGCGCTCTCCACCGTGGAGCATGACTGGTCAAACACATTGATGTAGCTGCAGGGTCCCGAAGCCACGGATGCCGTTGCCTTGACCTCGGCGCCGTGCGGGCGAATGCGTGAAAAATCGTAGCCAACGCCGCCACCACGCCGCATGGTTTCGGCGGCCTCACGCAAGGCCTCGTAGATACCGGGATAACCCTCGTCATCCACACCCTGGATGGAGTCGCCTACGGGCTGCACAAAACAGTTGATCAGGGTGGCCTGAATCGCGGTGCCTGCGGCACTCATGATGCGACCCGCGCCAATGGCACCGGCATGCAGGTTTTCCAGAAACCGTGCCTCGTGCCCGGCGCGCTGCGCTTCGGGTTCGACCGAGGCAAGCGCCTTCGCCACGCGACGGTATACGTCCTCCAGTCCGCTCTCGCCGGATTTGAGGTATTTTTCCTTCAGCACATCATGACTGATGGGCTGAATGGCCATCAGGTCGTGCGGTTGACCAAAATTCTCACGCTTCATATCAAAATATCCTCCAGAAAGTACCGCCGGGCGAATGCCGCCCGACAGCCATTGCACCAAGTCTCTCTCGCGCAGGCAAACCGGCGTCGCCAGTAGTACAGGCCCATTTTTGTACCGCCAGCAAAAGCACACTCAAACCAGTGGCAATATGGACTGCTGGAAACTATTCAAACCGGCCAGAAATGCATCTGGGCGCATCAACGGATGAGCCATCTCCTGGCCAATTAAACCCTGAAAATGACTGACTCGATACTTTTGCCACTATCTGCCCGACACACTACCTGCAGCGTGTATGAAGTCTATAGCACACTACCAGTAGTGTCTAGTAGTGTTTATGAGCATGACGGGCGAGAATGCCTCAGCGCCTTGAATTTAAATGATTGCCAGGCAGATAATCGCTATGAGACCCATAGCATGTATCACATGCCCAACATGGGTTCAAGCGCTTTTTTACTGCTAAAAAATACGGCCTGCAAGAGACGTGATCAGGGCCAGGCGGCCATCGGTCGGGGTTCCCGTCAGGCCGGACGGATCATGACCTGCCTGTTTGCGGACTCGACGCTGATCGGAACCCGCATCTCGCAACGATTCATCCAGCCACTGTTCGACGCCAGCGTTCACTGCACCAGCGGCGAGTCGGCTCCTTCGAGCTCAACCCCTTCCACCAGCGCTTCTCCCACCAGCAGGGTCATGAACTGATGTAGAGCCTTGGCCCGTGACTGCATGGTCAGCAGGTCTGTGATGCGCTCGCGCACCTCCTCATACTCGGGCTGTCTGCCGCTGCGGCGTTCCATCACGTCGATGATATGGAAACCGAACCGTGTGTGAAACAGGCGGGGATGCACGCCCGTGCCAGTCTGCGCATACTTCAGGTGAAATAGCTCGGTGGCCAGTTCTGGTGCGCAGTCATCGGGACCGATCCAGCCCAGATCGCCGCCTTGGGCGCCGCTTGGGCAGTTCGACAGCTCGGCGGCCAGTTGCGCAAAGCGCTCGGCATGAGCACTCTTGTGGGTGAGCTCCAGCAGGGCTCGCTCGGCATGGACGGTCAGAGCCTGAACATTGACGCCGGGTGTGACTGCAAACAGGATATGCCGTAGGTGCAGCGCCTGGCCAATAATGAATTGCGGCTTGTGGGCCTCATGGTAGCGTCGCCCTTCCTCACCGGTAGGCTGGGGCGTGAGCACCTCGCCATCCACCATGGCTTCGATGATCTTGCGTTCGGCCTCGCCCAGTTCCGGAGCGGTGGCCCCGGTGTGGCGCGGCAGCAGACCCTTCATCACCGCATGTTGGCGCAGCAACTCGGCATAGGCCGCCTCGCGCAGGGCGGCCGGGTCCGGCCGCCGGCCGGGCTCATGCAAGGCGATGCCGTTGATGCGCGCGGTTGGCGCTTGCGCCTGGCTGGGAATGTCGGAACATTGGCAGGCGCTGCTGCCGCAGTCCGCAGCCGTGGAAGTTTGGGCACTCATGGAAATTTACCTTGTGGTTTACGCAGGGCCTGGCGCCGCGTCAGCGCCTGACCGGCGACTTGGCCGTGACGCCCAGACGCCGGCTGCGCACGAGCTGATAGGGCCGGAATACGTAACCCACCGACGCAAAGCCGCTCCACACATGGACCAGCCGGCTGAATGGGAACAGCAGAAAGATCGTCATGCCGAACACGATATGAAACAGGTAAGGCCACGGCAACCCAGCCAGCACTTCGGCATCCACCGTGCGCAGCGTCAGGATGCGCTGAGCCCAGTCAGCCAGTATCAGCATCACGCTACCGTCAGAATGCATCCAGGAAAACGGCAAGGTAATCAAGCCAACCATCAGTTGCACCCACAAAATCAGCAAAATGGCCAGGTCGGTCCGGTGGCTGGTGTAGCGGATGCGCGGATCAAACGCACGGCGGTAAATCAGCATCGACAGGCCGATAAAACACAGCACTCCGAAGGTACCGCCCGAGTAGATGGCAATCTTCTGCTTGACCGGTGCTTCCAGGAAGTGGGAATAGAACGCATGTGGTGTCAGCAGGCCCAGCAGGTGCCCAAAAAACAGGAACAGGATGCCGACGTGGAACAGGTTGCTGCCCCAGCGCAGCAGGCCGCTGCGCAGCAGCTGAGAAGAGTCACTCTTCCACGTGTACTGATCGCGGTCAAAGCGGATCAGGCTGCCGATCAGAAACACCGTCAGGCAGATATAGGGATAAACGCCAAAAAGAAATCCATGCAGCGCGGTCATGCTTGCACTCCCTGGGTTGGACGTGCCTTGTGCACGATGTGAATCGGTTGTGGCTGATCAGGCCGGACCTGCCCTTTGGATGAACAGCCGTCAAAAACGACCGGTTCCTGCCAGACCGCGTCAATCGGCTCCTCTGCAGCAATTTTCACCGGCTGGACCTTTTCTCCGGCCAGTTCGAGCAATGCGCCCAACACGCAGGCGTAGGCGCTTGAGCGTTGCTGCAATGCCGAGAAAATGGCGTTGAAGATATGCGCCATTTCAGCCAGAAATTCGCGCGCCTCCCGCGGTGGCTGCGTCGAGGTGAACTCGAGCACCACCGGCAAAAAGTCCGGCATCTCTCCTTCGGCCAGGAAAAGACCGGCCTTCTCATAGGTTTGTGCCAGATCAATCATGGCCGGCCCGCGCTCGCGCGAGTCGCCATGCACATGCTCGAACAGGTGCAGCGAGGTCGAATGACCGCGGTCAAAAAGCTCGACATAGCCGGCTTCAGCAGCGAGCGGCGCTGCGCGCTCCAGCGAATCAATCAAGGCGTCCATCTCGGCCAGCCGCTGGGCCGACAAGGCACGCTCTTCGTGCAGCGTGTCACGCAGTAGCGCCAGGTTGCGACGCAGCTCGGCGTCGGGATAACCCAGCAGGCGCGCCAACACGCGCAGGCTTTTCGACGCCATGGGAGGATTGTTGAATAGCTGCATTTCTCAGACCTCCGCCTTGATGGGAATGGTGCGCTTTCGATTGCCGCCGAACAGGCTGACGTCGCTGGTTCCGTCGGAGCAACCGTTGCCGAACGTGAATCCGCAGCCGCCACGCATGTCGAATGCGTTTTCCGCGTATTCCCGGTGGCTGGTTGGAATCACGAAGCGGTCTTCGTAGTTGGCGATCGCCATGATTTGGTACATTTCCTCAACTTCGGCCACCGTGAGTCCGGCTTGCGCCAGTACGGTCAGGTTCTGCTCATGGTCCACATGCTTGCTGCGCTGGTACGAGCGCATGGCCAGCATGCGCTGGAGCGAACGGATCACTGGCGCGGTATCGCCTGCCGTCAGCAGGTTGGCCAGGTACTGGACCGGAATCCGCATCTGGGCGATGTCGGGCAACTCGCCGTTGATGCCAATCTGCCCGGCGTTGGCGGCCGAGGTAATGGGCGACAGCGGAGGCACATACCAGACCATCGGCAGGGTGCGGTACTCCGGGTGCAACGGCAGCGCGACTTTCCAGTCCACCGCCATCTTGTAGACCGGGCTGCGGCGGGCACCTTCGAGCCATGCTTCGGGAATGCCATCCTTGCGCGCCTGCTCGATCACGGCCGGATCGTTGGGATTGAGGAAAATGTCGAGCTGCGCCTGGTACAGGTCCTTGTCATCGGGCACGCTGGCCGCTTCCTGGATACGGTCTGCGTCATACAGCACCACACCAAGGTAGCGGATGCGCCCAACGCAGGTTTCGCTGCAGACGGTGGGTTGGCCGGCTTCGATGCGCGGGTAGCAGAAGGTGCATTTCTCGGCCTTGCCACTCTTCCAGTTGTAATAGATTTTCTTGTATGGGCAACCCGATACGCACATGCGCCAGCCGCGGCATTTGTCCTGATCGATCAGCACGATGCCGTCTTCTTCGCGCTTGTAAATCGAACCCGAGGGGCATGAGGCCACGCAGGCCGGGTTCAGGCAGTGCTCGCACAGGCGCGGCAAATACATCATGAAGGTGTTTTCAAACTGGCCGACCATGTCCTTTTGGACCTGCTCGAAATTCGCCAGATTGGCATCCTTGCTGCGCTTGGAGAACTCGCCGCCCAGGATCTCTTCCCAGTTCGGGCCCCATTCGATCTTTTCCATGCGCTTGCCAGTGATCAGGCTGCGCGGCCGCGCCGTCGGCGTGGCCTTCATCTCGGGTGCTGCCTGCAAATGGTCGTAGTCGAAGGTGAAGGGCTCGTAGTAGTCGTCGATCTGCGGCAGGTTGGGATTCGCAAAAATCCGCATCAGCAGTTTCCACTTGCCGCCCTGACGCGGTTCGATGGAGCCGTCGCTCTTGCGAATCCATCCACCGTTCCACTTGTCCTGGTTTTCCCACTCCTTGGGATAACCGATGCCCGGTTTGGTTTCCACGTTGTTGAACCAGGCGTATTCCGTGCCGGGGCGGCTGGTCCAGACGTTCTTGCAGGTGACCGAGCAGGTATGGCAACCGATGCACTTGTCCAGATTCAGCACCATGCCGATTTGCGCACGTATCTTCATGCTGCTTCTCCCATTTGTTGCACCGCGTGGGCACGTTCATCGCCGCGTGGCGTATCGAGCCAATCGACCTTGTCCATCTTGCGCACCACGACGAATTCGTCGCGGTTGGTGCCTATGGTTCCGTAATAGTTAAATCCGTAAGACAGCTGCGCGTAGCCGCCAATCATGTGCGTCGGCTTGAGCACGATCCTGGTCACGGAATTGTGGATGCCGCCGCGCTGCCCGGTCATCTCGGAGCCGGGCGTGTTGACGATCTTTTCCTGCGCGTGGTACATCATCACCATGCCGGGTTTCACCCGCTGGCTGACCACGGCACGCGCCGCAATAGCGCCGTTGACGTTGTAGGCCTCGATCCAGTCGTTGTCCTCCACGTCAATCAGTTTGGCATCGTCTTCACTGAGCCATATGATCGGACCGCCGCGGCTCAGTGTGAGCATGATCAGGTTGTCGGTGTAGGTCGAATGAATGCCCCATTTCTGGTGCGGCGTGATGAAATTCAGCAGGATCTCGGAGTTGCTGTTGGGCCGGATACCATGCACGCCCGCTGTCGCCTTCAGGTTCACCGGCGGCCGGTAGCTGGCCAGGCCTTCGCCGAAGGCCAGCATCCACGGATGATCCTGATAGAACTGCTGGCGTCCGGTCAGGGTGCGCCATGGGATGTACTCGTGCACATTGGTGTAGCCGGCGTTATACGACACAGTCTCGGATTCAATGCCGCTCCAGGTAGGTGAGCTGATGATCTTGCGCGGCTGCGCCTGAATGTCGCGGAAACGGATTTTTTCATCTTCGCGATGAAGCGCCAGGTGCGTATGGTCACGGCCCGTTTGCTTGCCCAGCGCAGCCCAGGCTTTCACTGCGACATGGCCGTTGGTTTCAGGAGCGAGCTGCAGCACCATTTCGCAGGCATCGATATCGCTCTGGATACGCGGCATGCCCTGCGTTACGCCGGGCTCGCTAACCATGCCGCTCAGCTGGCCGAGTTGCGTCACTTCGGTCTTCGTGTCCCAGGAAATGCCCTTGCCGCCATTGCCAATCTTGTTGAGCAGCGGGCCGACGGCGGTGAAGCGCTTGTAGACGTTGGGGTAATCGCGCTCGATCACCTGCATCTGCGGCGCCGTCTTGCCGGGGATCAGTTCGCACTCGCCACGCTTCCAGTCCTTCACCTCCAAAGGTTGGGCCAGCTCGCCGGGAGAGTCGTGCTGCATCGGCGTGAGCACCATTTCCTTCTCAATTCCCAGGTGGCCCTCACACAGTTCACTGAACTTCCTGGCGAAGCCCTTGTAGATTTCCCAGTCGCTCTTGGACTGCCACACCGGGTCCACGGCGGTGGACAGTGGGTGGATGAAGGGGTGCATGTCGCTGGTGTTGAGATCGTTCTTCTCGTACCAGGTGGCGGTAGGCAGCACGATGTCGGAGTAGAGACAAGTGGTGCTCATGCGGAAGTCAAGCGTGACCAGCAAATCAAGCTTGCCTTCGGGCGACTTGTCGTGCCAGACCACCTCTTCGGGCTTGGCTTCTTCCTTGCCCAGATCCTTGCCCTGCACGCCGTTGCTGGTGCCGAGCAGGTGCTTCAAAAAGTACTCGTGGCCTTTGCCCGACGAGCCAATGATGTTGGATCGCCAGACAAACATGTTGCGCGGCCAGTTGGCCGGGTGGTCGGGGTCTTCGCAGCTCAGCTTGAGTGATCCGTCTTTCAGCGACTGGACGACATAGTCTTTTGCATCCAGACCCGCCGCCTGCGCATCCTTCACCACCTGCATCGGATGCGTCTGTAATTGCGGCGCGCTCGGCAGCCAGCCCATGCGCTCGGCGCGCACGTTGTAGTCGATCATGCTGCCGCCGTAGAGCTTCTTGTCGGCCAGCGGCGAGAGCACTTCATCGACACCGAGTTTTTCATAGCGCCACTGGTTGGTGTGCGCATAGAAGAAGCTCGTGCTGTTCATCTGGCGCGGTGGTCGAATCCAGTCGAGTGCGAACGCCAGCGGCGTCCAGCCGGTTTGCGGACGCAGCTTCTCCTGCCCCACGTAGTGCGCCCAGCCGCCACCGCTCTTGCCAACGCAGCCGCACATCATCAGCATGTTGATGACGCTGCGGTAGTTCATGTCACTGTGGTACCAGTGGTTCATGCCGGCACCGATGATGACCATGGAGCGGCCTTCGGTCTTGTGTGCGTTTTCCGCGAACTGGCGCGCGACCGTGATGATCTGGTCGCGGGGCACTCCAGTGATCTGCTCCTGCCAGGCGGGGGTGTAGGGCGTGTTGTCGTCAAAGTCAGCGGCCGCCAGTTCGCCGGGCAGGCCGCGGGCAATGCCGTACTGCGCCACCTGCAAGTCAAACACCGTGGCGACCAGAGCCGCACCGCTGCCAATGGCAATGCGCTGCACCGGCACGGTGCGCACCAGCACATCGCTTTGCTCGTTGTTCGGAAAGTGATCGTGGTGCACGCCGCCAAAGTACGGAAAACCCACCTGGGCGCTGTCAGTCGCGGTATTTTCCACGCCACCCTCGCCTTCCATCACCGACAGCTTGAGCGAGACTTCATTGCCAGTGCGTGCTTCCTTGGCCTCCAGGTTCCATTGGCCGGTATCGGCCCGACCGTCCGGGCCCCAGCGGAAACCGATCGCCCCCTGCGGCACGACCACCTGGCCGCCCGCGTCCAGTGCGACGGTCTTCCAGTCGGGGTTGTTGTCCTGGCCGAGCTGGTCGGCAAAGTCGCTGGCGCGCACATAGCGGTCGGGCACCAGGCAAGTGCTGCCGTTTTCCAGGGTGTGCTCTTTCAGCATCACCAGCATCGGCAGGTCGGTGTAGCGGCGCGCGTAATCGTCAAAGTAGGCCGAGCGCGGCTGGCCGTTGCCCCCAAAATAGAAGTCTTTCAGGATGACGTGGCCCATTGCCATGGCGACGGCGGCGTCGGTGCCCTGCTTGGGGTGCAGCCACAGGTCGGAAAGCTTGGCGACCTCGGAATAATCGGGCGTGATGGCAACCGTCTTGGTGCCCTTGTAGCGAACTTCGGTGAAGAAGTGCGCGTCAGGGGTACGCGTCTGCGGCACGTTGGAACCCCAGGCGATGATGAAACTGGAGTTGTACCAGTCGGCCGACTCGGGCACGTCGGTCTGCTCGCCCCAGACCTGCGGGCTGGACGGAGGCAGGTCGCAATACCAGTCGTAAAAACTCAGGTTCACGCCGCCAATCAGCGACATATAGCGCGAACCCGAGGCGTAGCTGATCATCGACATGGCCGGAATCGGGGAGAAACCGACGATGCGGTCAGCGCCGTGCTGCTTGATGGTGTACACATTGGACGCTGCGATAAGCTCATTGACCTCGTCCCAGGTTGAACGCACGAAGCCGCCCAGACCGCGCACGCTCTGGTAGTCACGCCGCTTGGCGTCGTTCTGCACCACGGCGGCCCAAGCCTCGACCGGCGGCAGCGTGAGGCGCGCTTCGCGCCAGTGCTTGAGCAGGCGGGCGCGGATCATCGGGTACTTGACGCGGTTGGCACTGTACAGATACCAGCTGTAACTTGCGCCGCGCGAGCAGCCGCGCGGCTCATGGTTGGGCATGTCCCAGCGAGTGCGCGGGTAGTCGGTTTGCTGGGTTTCCCAGGTCACGATGCCGCCCTTGACGTAAATCTTCCATGAACACGAGCCGGTGCAGTTCACGCCATGCGTGCTGCGCACGATCTTGTCGTGCGCCCATCGGTTGCGGTAGGCGTCTTCCCAGGTACGGTCTTCCCCGGTAGTCATGCCATGACTACCCGAGAAAGGTTCCCTGGGATTGGAAAAGTGGCTTAGTCGATCAAGAAAATGGCTCATTGAATTCTCCGGTAGCAGCTTTGAAATAGTGTAGTGTCAAACATCTTCGAGATACTTCTTCAAGGGTTTTTGATCTCCGCACCGGCACGAAGATAGAACCACCAATTGAGGATCAGACACAGGGCATAGAAAATGGCAAAGCCATACATTGCATTTTCCGGCGTGCCAGCCTTGATCTGCTCACCAATCACCACCGGCGCGGCGAAGGCGCCGTAGGCGGCCACCGCCGATGTCCAGCCCAGCACCGGGCCGGCCTGCTGGCTGTCGAAGATGACGCCGATGCTGCGAAAGGTCGAACCGTTGCCGATACCGGTGGCGGCGAAGAGCACCATGAAGAGCGCCAGGAAGATGAAGAAGTACTGCTCCGGCGTGGCTGAGTGGTAGGCCAGCATCATCACGTAGCCGACCGCCACCGCGGCCCCCGCCATCACCACGCACACCCATTGCGTGACGATTGAGCCGCCGAACTTGTCGGAGATCCAACCACCCAGCGGGCGCGTCGCCGCGCCGACGAAGGGGCCGATCCAGGCATAGGCCAGCACCGGCAGCGCGTTTGGATTGGGCCGGGTATGCGTCATCACGCCGCTGGCGTCTGGCACATGGAGGACATCAAAGATGACTTTCATCGCCAGCGGCAGCGCCATCGAAAAGCCGATGAACGAACCGAAGGTGACGATGTACAGGATCGTCAGCGACCAGGTGTGCCTGTTCTTGAAGATCTGGAACTGCTTGGCCACGCCCTCCTTCATCGGGCCGAAGGCGGCCAGCTTCATCACCGTCAGCATGAGCATGATGTCCAGCGGAATCGCCACCCACACGTTGAGCAAACCGAGCCCGGTCGGCGCCGGCAGGTACAGCCAGAGCATGAAGATCGACGGCACGAAGGCCAGCGTGTACAGGTAGGTGATCTTCGAGAACGCGGCGAACACGTTGCCGGTGTGGGGCGAGATCGTCTTCAGGTTGTTCATGCCGAACCAGCACAGGATCGACAGCGGCACCAGCGACAGCACCCAGGCGAAGCCGGAGTTCTGAATCCAGGTGGAGGTGCCAGCGTTGATCTTGCCGAAGATCCAGCCGCTTTCCTTGAGCAGCGTTGCAGGCCCGCCGCCAAGCGCACCGAAGATGCTCACCGACATTACCAGTGGGATGACGATTTGCATCGTCGTTACGCCGAAGTTACCCAGCCCTGCGTTCAGCCCCAGCGCCGTGCCCTGCAGCTTCTTCGGGAAGAAGCCGCTGATGTTTGACATCGATGACGCAAAGTTACCGCCACCAACGCCGCACCACAGCGCCATCAGCTGGAAAGCCCACAGCGGCCAGTCCTTGTGCTGCAGTACGATGCCGGTGCCGATTGCCGGCGCGAGCAGCATCGCCGTGGTCAGGAAGATGACGTTGCGCCCGCCCGCCAGGCGGATCAGGAACGACGCCGGGATGCGCATCGTCGCGCCGGCGATGCCGGCAATCGCGGTCAGCGTGAACAGCTCGGCCTGGGTGAACTGAAAACCCAGGTTCAGCATCTGCACGGTGATGATGCCCCACATGCCCCAGACCGCGAAGCCGCACAGCAGCGCTGGAATCGATATCCACAAGTTTCGGTAGGCGACTTTTTTACCGGTGTTCTCCCAGAACTGCTCGTCCTCGGGGCGCCAGTCGATGATGTCCGCAGCGGAATTGGTTTGGGTGTTCATGTTGATTTCCCTGAAAAGAGTTCGTTCTTAAACCAGCGCGCTGGCTGCGTGGCTGCCCATGACCTCGGTACGGCGTACTTCAGTCCAGTACATCCAGATCAGAGAGATCCAGACCACGCCGTACATCAGCATGAAAGCGCTGGAACGAATACCGGTCAAATCCATCAGGGCGCCGAACATCACGGGGAGCACAAAGCCGCCCAAGCCACCTGCCAGGCCGACGATGCCGCTGATGGTGCCGATGTTCTGGCCATAGTCGTCGCTGATGTACTTGAACACGCTGGCCTTGCCGAAGGCGAAGGCCATCCCCAGGATGAACATCAGCGCCGTGAACGCATACACATTCAGGCCGATATGGAACGTTGAAGGTCCGTTGACGGTGAGAATCGTGAAGTCGGTCTGCGGATAGGACAGCAGGAACAGGCAAATCCAGCTCACCCACATGACCCACCATGTGACGCTGTGCGCGCCATACTTGTCTGACATCACGCCGCCGACGGCGCGCAGCACGCCGCCGGGCAGCGAGAAGCAGGCGGCCAGCAGGGCGGCAATGCGAATGTCGAGCCCATATTCACCCACGTAGTACTGCACCATCCACAATGACAGCGCGACATAGCCGCCAAACACGATGCTGTAGTACTGGCAGTACTTGAGCACCCTCGGATCCTTGAGCGCCTTGAGTTGATCCATGAACTTCACGTGACTCGGTACAAGGTGCGACGGGTCGCTGTAGCTGAACAGCCAAAATAGCACCAGCGTGCCCAGCATGATGGCCGCATAGACCTTGGGAACCATCGCCCATCCGAAAGCCACCAGCAGCACCGGCGCAACGAACTTGTTGAACGCGGCTCCGGAGTTGCCGGCGCCGAAGACGCCCATGGCCATCCCCTGGCGCTGCTTGGGAAACCATCGCGCGACGTAAGGCGTTCCGACCGAAAACGAGCCACCGGCCAGACCCAGC
>JAHFQQ010000313.1 GCA_023259235.1 Polaromonas sp.
CCCGCGTCGCGCGGCGCCGAGCCCTCGGTTGACGCTACCTGCACCAGTACCGCTGGCTCGAGGGCCAATTGGGCCAGAAGGGTCTCAGTGAAGCGGCTTGCGTTGCTGGAAATCATTGGTGACGTCTTGACGCGATGGAGTGACAAAATAGCCGTGACAATATCCGAATGCTGACACCAAGCATAACGAGAACGCAAGCACCGCATCAAGACAGCCTGATTTACATCCCAATGAGACACGCCATGCCTGACCCCCAGCCCCGCCGCTTCTGGCTGCTGACGCTTTTTTCTGCCGCCGGAGCAGCGATTGTGAGCGCCTGCAAAAGTGTTCCCGCGCCGGTGCGTGACGCGTTGCAGGCAGCCCCCGCACCGACAGTAACAGGACCCAATGCCGGCGCAACAGGTTCGGCCCGAAGTTCCTCGGCAAGCTCGCCCCGCGCCTACCGCCATGATGGCGCCACCCACCTCTACGGCCTGAACGCCGAGCGCATTTACCACGGCAAAATGCCGCCCCTGCTGTATGCCATTGGTGTGCTGAACGTGGAGATAGACCGGCTGGGCCGCGTGACCCGCCTGAACTGGATCCGGGCGCCACGCCATGCGCCTGAAGTGGTTGCCGAAATTGAACGCACCGTCAGGCAGGCCTCGCCGTTTCCAGCCCCCACACGGCTCGGCAAGGTGGTTTATACCGACACCTGGTTATGGCACAAGAGCGGCAAATTCCAGCTCGATACGCTGACCGAAGGCCAGACTTGAAGAGCCCCACGCTTCTCACTTCATGTCGTGCGCTGTCCCCCGGAGGGCCAATTTACCTTGGGTGGCCCTGCAGAAGATTGCGGCTTCATGCTTTGCGTGGTGGCCGGGCCTCCTTCAGCTTCCGCGGTAAGTCGAGTAGCTCCAGTGGCTGACCAGTAGCGGCACATGGTAATGCTGGCGAGTGTCGGCCACACCAAAATCCAACGTGACCTGGTCCAGAAACGGCGGTTCGGGCAGGACCACGCCGCTGGCCCTGAAATAGGCGGCCACATCAAACACCAGCCGGTAAGTGCCTGCCTGCAGGCTGGCGCTGTCATAGAGCAGTCCGTCCGGGTTACGGCCATCCTGGTTCAGGACGAAACTTTTCACCAACACGGCTTGGCCGCCCTGGGTGGTGTACAGCGCCACTTTCATGCCACCCGCCGGGGTGCCGTGCATGGTGTCCAGTACATGTGTGCTCAAGCCCATGGCATTCCTTGAAAGTTGACGATTGTTGTAAGGCGTTGCCCGGGCAAAAGTGTAGGCACATTTTCGGTGGATGGCTATGATGCCCCGATGGATTCCCAAACCACCCGCCCCTATCCGCGCAATCTCACTGGTTACGGCCGCCATCCGCCCCACGCCCGGTGGCCCGGTGGAGCGCGCATCGCGCTGCAATTTGTCCTGAACTACGAGGAGGGCAGCGAAAACTCGGTGCTTCATGGCGACGCTGGCTCGGAGCAGTTCTTGTCTGAAATGGCCAACCCGCCCAGTTTTCCGGACCGGCACCTGAGCATGGAAAGCATTTATGAATACGGCTCGCGGGCGGGTGTATGGCGTATCCTGCGCGAATTCGAAAGGCGCCAGTTGCCGCTCACTGTGTTTGGTGTCGGCATGGCGTTGCAGCGCAATCCTGAAGTCGCGGCGGCCCTGGTTGAACTGGGCCATGAAATCGCCTGCCACGGCTGGCGCTGGATCAACTACCAGAACGTTGACGAAGCGACCGAGCGCGAGCAGATGCGCCGAGGGCTCGACGCCATTGAGCAGCTCACCGGAACGCGCCCGCTGGGCTGGTACACCGGCCGCGACAGCCCGCGGACCAGGCGCCTGGTGGCCGATGACGGCCGGCTGGAATACGACAGCGACTATTACGGCGACGACCTGCCGTTCTGGATGCAAGTGACGCGCAGCGATGGCGCCCTGGTGCCGCGCCTGGTGGTGCCTTACACGCTGGACAGCAACGACATGCGCTTTGCCCTGCCGCAAGGCTTTGCACAGGCCGATGATTTTTATGGTTACCTGCGTGACAGCTTTGACGCGTTGTATGCCGAAGGCGACCCGAACGGCCTGAATACACCAAAAATGCTGAGTATTGGCATGCACTGCCGCCTGCTGGGACGCCCGGGCCGCATCGTGGCGCTGCAGCGTTTTCTGGATCATGTGCAAAAGCACGAGCAGGTCTGGGTTTGCCGGCGCATCGAGATTGCCCGGCACTGGCAGCGCACCCACCCGTATCACGACAAACAGGAAACATAAGGCATGGCCATCACCCTCGAACAAGTCAACAGGGCGTCGCGCGAAGTAGCGCTACAGCTGCTGGACGGGCTCTACGAACACTCGCCCTGGGTCGCAGAAAAAGCGCTGGATGCGCGCCCCTTCCAGTCACTGGCGCAGCTTAAATACGCGTTGGCCCAAGTACTGCAAGCGGCCAGCCAGGAAGACAAAATCCGGCTTATCCAGGCTCATCCGGAGCTGGGGGTTAAAGCCATGGTCAACCAAAACCTGACGGCTGCTTCAGCCAATGAACAAGGGCAGGCAGGCTTAAGGCAATGCACGCCTGAAGAGGCTACACGGCTGCAGCAGCTCAACGCCGGCTATAAAACAAAGTTTGGTTTCCCTTTTGTTCTGGCTGTGCGCGGCCCGCGCGGCAACGGGCTGAGCAAGCAGCAGGTCATCGAGGCCTTGAAGCGGCGCCTGCAAAACCATCCGGACATCGAATTGCAGGAATGCCTGCGCCAGATTCACCGCATCGCAGAACTGCGCCTCAATGACAAATTTGCGGCTGAACCCGCCTTGGGCAACGCCATCTGGGACTGGCAGGAGCAACTGGCGCAGTACAGCGACCCAGGCTACCTTGAGAACGGCCAGCTCACCGTCACCTACCTCACCGATGCGCACCGCGCCTGTGCGCAGTTCATCTCACGCACGATGCGCGAGGGTGGATTTGACGAAGTGAGCATCGACGCGGTGGGCAATGTGGTGGGTATTTACAGGGCCAGCGTGGCGGGTGCCAGGACCCTGCTGACTGGCAGCCACTACGATACCGTACGCAACGCCGGCAAATACGACGGCCGCCTTGGTATTTTTGTCCCGCTGGCCTGCGTGCGCGAGCTGTGGCGCCAGGGCAGGCGCCTGCCATTCGATATTGAAGTGGTCGCCTTTGCCGAGGAAGAAGGGCAGCGCTACAAGGCAACGTTTCTCGGTTCGGGAGCGCTGACTGGTGACTTCGAGCCCGAATGGCTGGACCAGGAGGACGCCGATGGTGTGACCATGCGCGAGGCCATGCGGCAAGCCGGCCTGAACATCAACGACATTGCTGCGATCAAGCGCGCGCCATCGGGCTACCTGGGCTTTGTTGAAGTCCACATTGAGCAGGGGCCGGTGCTGGCCGAGCTCGCGATTCCCCTGGGTGTGGTGACTTCCATCAATGCCGCCGTGCGCTTTCTGTGCGAGGTCACCGGCATGGCCAGCCACGCGGGCACCACGCCCA
>JAHFQQ010000072.1 GCA_023259235.1 Polaromonas sp.
GGTGTTGCATGCCCAGCAGCGCCGACGCCGCTGCCATCAGGCTACCGCCGCCGAACATGGCCAGCATGCGGGTGCTGCTGGGTGCATGGGAAAATTTTCGCAGCAGAGCATTGGTGACTGCGAAGCTCAAACCGCCCATGATCGCAAGCCAGTCGGTCAGTCCCTGCGGGACCGGCCAGGGAGAATGCGGGCTTTTTAGTACCACCAGTACGCCAGTCATTGCCAGCAGTAGGCGCAGCAAGGACCCCCGTGTCGGCTTTTCGCCCAGCATCAGCCAGGCAACCAGCACCGACCAGGCTGGCATCAGGTAAAACAGCAATACCACGCGCACCACGTCGCCGACGGTCACGGCCCAGTTGAAACCGACATTGGTCAGGCCCGCCGCCACGGCCAGAAAGCACAGCTGCGGATACGCTATAAAGCCGCGCCAGGCATTGAAGTTCAATGCCAGCAGGCTGAAAAAAACAAGAACATAGACCAGCGTGGTGGCCCACAGCGGATGCAGACCGTTCTCCTGCAATTGGCGCAGCGGCCACCAGGAAACACCCCACACAAACGCGTTGAGAACCAGTGCGCTGACCGGCAACAAGGCTCCACTTCTGCTCATTGCGCGCAATTCCCCGCCCTCGGGAATTTGTTCCAGCCAAGTGCAATTAAACGAGGGTGCATAAGGAAGGGGTGCAAAGGGCTACCGGTTCGAGGAGCATTTCCCCACCGTGATATTTCAGGAGCAGACGCTTCGGATTCCCGGAATGGCGGATACTGCTGGCAGCATCCTCTTGACCATAAAGCAAAAGGGCTTCAAAACCGCAGTTTCGAAGCCCTTTTCAGCCGAAGCTTGAAGAACCGGTGCGGGCTGTTCTCAGTCAGTCGGCACCGCAAAGATATGACAGGGCTTAGTAGCCGCCGCGACCACCACCGCCGCCACCGGAACGACCGCCGCCAGCGCCGCCGCCGCCGTAAGGGCTGCGGAAACCGCCGTCGCTGCCGCCACCGGAACGACCGCCACCAGCGCCGCCGCCGTAACCGCCGCCGCCGCCACCAGCGCCGCCGTAACCGCCACCGCTGCCGCCACCGAAGCCGCCGCTACGTGGAGGGCGCGCCTCCATGGGACGGGCTTCATTCACGACAACGCTGCGGCCGCCCAAAGGCTGGCCGTTCATGCCGTTAATGGCTGCCTGGGCTTCTGCATCGCTGCCCATTTCGACAAAGCCAAAGCCTTTGGAGCGACCAGTGTCGCGTTCCATCATGACTTTAGCGCTGGTGACAGCGCCAAATTGGCCAAAAGATTGTTGCAGGTCTTCGTCACGCACCGAGTAAGGCAGGTTGCCGACGTATAGTTTGTTGCCCATGAAGGGACTCCTCTAAAACACAAAAACAAAAGCGATGGGGTCCCGAAAGCACAACAAATCATATACGTACCGCTGTAGCGCGCGAAACTGACCGATCACCTAACTTGCGTGAATGCGTACACTCACACCCCTACATTATGCGTCAGTTATGCCAGGCACATGCAACTATCGTTACTACCTAGGTCGTTTGTTACATATTGTCGGGTGCATGGACAGACGCAGCCATCCTCTCATTTCGGCGGTATCGAGCGCACCGGCTCATCGTTGTCTGACTCATCTTCACTGCCGTAATTGCGCCATCGCCCCATGGCGGCACGCAGTGTCCGAAGCTGATTTTCAAAGTTGGGGCAGGCCTTGCATGCCAGTAAGTGCAGCTTCAGTGCAACGCTGTCGGGAAGACTCAGGGCGCGGTCTTCCCGTGCAATCATCAGCGCAGCTGCCTGTTTGCAGGTTCGCATGAGCGGCCAATTGGGTCTCACGTTGATCCGTCAGCGGGTCTGGGTCACCCGGGAGCCGCCAAACCAATGAAGATTCAGGCATTCCTGCAAGCGCAAGCGCGCCCGGTGCATTTGAACATACAGGTTGGTCGGTGTCATCGCCAGTTCCTTACAAACCTCCTGTGAAGAAAGCTCCAGCCACTCGCGCATCAGAAACAGTCGACCCATTGCGGGCGGCAGCCGCTCCATGCACGTGTCAAGCACCTGAAAAAATTGTGCCTGCTGCAAGGTTTCCTCCGGTTTACCCCAGTTGTTGGGTATTTCGGCAAAGTGTCCGTCGGCCCTGAACAGCAGCCGGTCAAGATCGCCGTCCTCATCGTCGTCCGAAGCCGCTTCCGGCGCGGCCAGCAGCCGTGCGTTGCTGCGGATCAGGTCGATGACCTTGTGTTTGAGAATGCCAATGAGCCAGGTCTTGAGCTGGGAGCGGCTGTCAAACATCCTTGGTCTGGACAGGGCGGCCAGCAGGGTTTCCGACACTGCATCTTCGGCCCAGGCGTCATTTCGCAGTTGCAGGTGCGCAAAGCGAAGCAGGTAGGTTCGGTGCTCCACCAGTTGATCTTCAAAGGTTGCCATGATCGGCAGTTTAGCGGCAAGACGAAGAATATGGTCAATGCCGCTGGTACCCTGTGGTCGTCACCTCGCAACCGCATTCAGCACGAGTCAAATCAGTCGCAAAGTGGCGCAGGACTTGGCGCAGTGTCGCCTCACTGAGTCGAGCACTAAAATGCCCGCCCATTTTTTTATCGCGATAAAGACCTGGCTCATCTGTTGATGAGTCCTGTCCGCCCGGGGCCTGCACAAGCTTTGTAAACGGTGAGTGAGGCGATGCCGCGCTTGCCAAAGCGGGGCTTTCGCTACCAGTTGACCTCGCGGCCGGGCGTGGCGCCGATGCGGTGAATGGAAAGGTCCGCGCCTTCATACTCTTCTTCCCGGCTCAGGCGCAGCCCGATGGTGGCCTTGAGCGTGCCATAGAGGGCAAAACCCGTCAGCAGTGCCCAAGCCACCCCCATGGCGCTGCCAATCAGTTGCGCGCCCAAATTCACGCTGCCCAAGCCGCCCAGCGCCTTGCTGCCAAAAATCCCGGCCGCGATGCCACCCCACGTACCGCACAGCCCATGAAGTGGCCAGACGCCCAGCACATCGTCAATCTTCCATTTGTTTTGCGTCAATGTGAACATCACCACAAACATGGCACCTGCGACGCCGCCGGTCACCAGCGCACCCAGTGGATGCATCAGATCCGAACCCGCGCAGACCGCGACCAGTCCGGCGAGCGGCCCGTTATGCACAAAGCCCGGGTCATTTTTGCCAAAAACCAGCGCGCTCAACGTGCCGCCCGCCATGGCCATCAGCGAGTTGACGGCAACCAGGCCGGAAATCTTGTCGATGTTTTGGGCGCTCATCACATTAAAGCCGAACCAGCCGACAGTCAGAATCCACGCGCCAAGCGCCAGAAAAGGAATGCTTGACGGCGGGTGAGCCGATATGCCGCCATCCTTGCGATAACGGTTGTGGCGTGCACCGAGCAAAATCACCGCTGACAGGGCCAGCCAGCCGCCCATTGCATGCACCACGATGGAGCCGGCAAAATCATGAAACTCGGCGCCAGTAAGCGTCTTGATCCAGGCCTGCACGCCAAAATGCTGGTTCCAGACGACGCCTTCGAACAACGGGTAAACCAGTCCGACGATAACCGCTGTTGCAATCAGTTGAGGGTAAAATCGCGCTCGTTCGGCAATACCGCCGGAAATAATCGCCGGAATGGCGGCTGCAAATGTCAGCAAGAAGAAGAACCTGACCAGTTCAAAGCCGTTCCTGGCAGCCAGCGCGTCGGCCCCGACAAAGAAATGGGTGCCATAAGCTATGCCATAGCCCACCCCAAAATAGACGACGGTCGATACCGAGAAGTCCACCAGAATCTTGACCAGCGCATTAACCTGATTCTTTTGGCGGACCGTCCCGAGTTCCAGAAAGGCAAAACCGGCATGCATCGCGAGCACCATGATGCCGCCCAACAGAATGAACAAGACATCAGAGCCCTGTTTTAGTGCTTCCATAAATTCCTCTTCATGTGAAATATCCTGTCTTGGTGCATTTTTTGTGACCGCCGAGTGTTGCACCAAAGAGATGCAAGAAATGCGCCACGATCGCGCGGTTATGGCGGGTGCATTGGCAAGCCCGCAAGACCCCCCATGCCTGGGTTCGCCGCCCACGTCGATAATCAAACCATGGAAACAAAATGGTTGGAAGATTTTGTCAGCCTGGCTGACACCCGCAGTTTCAGCCGCTCTGCCCAACTGCGGCACGTCACACAGCCGGCGTTTTCCAGGCGCATTCAGGCGCTGGAAGCCTGGGCGGGTACCGATCTGGTCGACCGGAGTTCATACCCCACGCGCCTGACGCCGGCCGGTGAAACGATGTACAGCCAGTCGCTGGAAATTTTGCAGAGCCTGCAGTCCACCCGTGCCATGTTGCGGGGCCATACTTCGGTCGGACAGGATGTCATAGAGTTTGCGGTTCCGCACACGCTGGCCTTCACATTTTTCCCCGCCTGGGTCAGTAGCCTGCGAGAAAAGTTCGGCCCCATCAAGAGCCGTCTGATTGCGCTCAACGTGCATGATGCGGTGCTGCGGTTGGTTGAAGGCAGTTGCGACCTGCTGGTGACCTACCACCACGATTCCCAGCCCTTTCAGCTTGACCCCAACCGCTATGAGATGGTGTCGCTGGGCCAGGAAGTGCTGGCACCGTTCTCACGGGCCAATGCCACCGGCCAGCCTGAGTTCAGCCTGCCGGGCCGTGCTGGGCAGCCGCTACCTTACCTGGGTTACGCGCCGGGGGCCTATCTGGGGCGGATGGTTGACCTGATTCTCAAGAACTCCAGCACCGCCATTCATCTGGACCGCGTCTATGAAACCGACATGGCCGAGGGCCTCAAGGCCATGGCTCTAGAAGGGCACGGAATTGCCTTCTTGCCGCTCAGCGCGGTCAACAACGAACTCCGGGCCAAGAAACTGGTCCGCGCGGACAACCACCTGGAGACGACCATGGACGTGCGGGTTTACCGTGAGCGGCCTGCGCTCAAAACGGCGTCCAAAAGCCATGTTCAGGCACTGTGGAACTATCTGCAGTCGCAGGCTGACGGCATGGGCAAAGCAGGAGGCCGACCGGGTGGTTAGACGTTCGTCAGGTAGCCGCGAGCCTGGCATGTCAGCGGGCAACGCAGGAGATTTTCGTAGCGAACCGGAGTGCGATACTTCGTCTGACGCGTTTGAATCCGCCGTCCTATGAGGGCTGTATTCGCCGCCCAGTCCTCATCAGGAGCCTTTCCATGACCCACCTTCGTACTCGCGCCGTTCATGCCGGACAGCACCCCGACCCGGCCACCGGTGCGATTGCCACGCCCATCAGCCAGACCACGGCGTTTGGCTACGGTACGCTGGAGCGGGGCGCCGCCATCTTTGCCGGCGAAAAGCCGGGCTATCGCTACAGCCGCTTTGCCAACCCTACCGTGGCGGCGCTGGAGGCCAAGATGGCCGACCTGGAAGGCGCGCAGGCGGCGGTGGCATTTGCCAGTGGCACGGCGGCCATGTCATCGGTGTTGCTCGGGCTGCTGAACCCGGGAGATGAAGTTGCGTTCCTCGGGCCGCTGTACGGCGGCACCGAGGGCCTGTTTCGTGCGTTGGGCGAGCGCTTTGGCATCAAGGCGGTAGATGCCACGCAGCAGGGCCTGGCTGCCAGCCTGACGCCGGCTACTCGCCTGGTGTGGGTGGAGACACTGACCAACCCCAGCCTGCGCCTGCACGATCTGGCCGCAGTGGCCTCCCTCGCCAAGGCGCGCGGAGTGTTTACGGTGGCCGATAACACTTTTTGCACGCCGTGCCTGGTGCGGCCGCTGGAGCATGGCATCGACCTGGTACTGCACTCCATGACCAAATACCTGGGCGGGCACGGCGACGCCACAGGCGGCATCGTTGCGGGTCCGGCCGGGCTGATTGCAGCAGTGCGCAAGACTGGGCTGGGCCATGTAGGAGGCAACCTGTCGCCGCAAGAGGCGTTTTTGTTTTTGCGCGGCATCAAGACGCTGCCGCTGCGCATGGACGCGCACTGCGCAGGCGCTGCGGCGGTGGCGCACTTTCTGGCGGGGCAAGCAGGCGTACGGGCGGTTCACTACCCGGGTCTGGCCAGTCATCCGCAGCATGCGCTGGCCAAGCGCCAGATGCAGGGTGGCTATGGTGGCATGGTGGCTTTCGAGCTGGTGCGCAACGAGCGTTCCGCGGCTGCGGCCGTGCTGAATCCGCTTCGGTTGTTCACCCAGGCGGTGTCATTGGGCGATGTGGACAGCCTGGCCTGCCATCCGGCCAGTACCACGCATAGCTTTGTCTCAGCCGAGGTGCGGGCTCAAAACGGCGTTACCGAGGGGTTGATCCGCCTGAGCGTGGGGATTGAGCACCCGGCCGACCTGATTGTGGACCTGGAAAATGCGCTAAGGCATGCTGGTTGAGCGCGCAGGGTAGTGGCATATGCAGCCGCGTAACGGCGCCGCAGCGAGGCAGACCGTTAACGACCCAAGAAACCGCCAGTGCCGCACCAGGAACCTCCTGAATGGGATTCCCTGCGCCGACGGTAAGCGGACTGGAGGAAGGAGGCCTCTCGGCGGGTTGAATGGTAAAATGACTACTTATGCGGATCATGTTGACACCCAGCCTGCATGGCATCGCAAACCGATTTACCTCCCTTGTGGTTGTGACGGGTTTTGCGCGCGCGGACTGCCGGTACCGATGGCTGCATCAGCCGGTGGCACATTCCTGAGCCCGGCGATCCCTCCCCTCCCGTTTTTTGGCGCTTCTCTCTGGATCCCCGGGCCTCGCCTTCTGCGCTGGCTCACCGGTAAGCCTGTTCCGGGCTTTTTTTAATTCAGGAGTTTTCCATGGCTATTTGCCCACAATCCGCACGGATGATGACCGAACTCGATCACGTTCGCATCGGCAATCTGCGCAAGCAGTCCAGTCTGGCCTTTGCGCCCGCGCTGGAGTCCGTGCTCGACAATGCCGAGCTGGTTTCTCCCTACCAGGTGCAGCCGGACCTGGTGACGATGAATTCACGCGTCCTGGTTGTCGATGAACAAACCGGCGACAAACGTACCTTGACGCTGTGCTACCCGCCGGAAGCCGATCCGGGCACCGGGTTTGTCTCAGTGCTGTCCCCGGTCGGTACCGGGTTGCTGGGTCTGGTTGAAGGCCAGGTGGCCTGCTGGGCCATGCCCAATGGCGCGCAGGCATCGGCAAAGATTCTCAAGGTTCTTTTTCAACCGGAAGAAAGCGGAGAGTATCTGCGCTAGCGACGTTTCCCTGGCGACGGTGCGGCCGCCGCGCCGCGATGCGACAATTCAGCCCATGAATTCAGCCTTTCCCGCAGCTGTCCGCGAACTCACGATGACCCGCCCGGACGACTGGCACCTGCATGTGCGCGACGGCGAAGCGCTGCGCACCGTGGTGCCGCACACGGCCGCGCAGTTTGGCCGGGCCATCATCATGCCCAACCTGCGTCCGCCTGTGACCACTGCTGCCCAGGCCGTCGCCTACCGCCAACGCATTCGGGCGGGAGTTCCCGCGGGGATGAAATTCGAGCCACTGATGACGCTGTACCTCACCGACAACCTGGCCGCAGACGAAATCAAGCGGGCCAGAGATGCGGGCGTAGTCGCCGTCAAACTCTATCCGGCGGGTGCCACCACTCACAGCGATGCGGGTGTGACCGACCTGCGCAAGACTTACAAGGCGCTGGAAGCCATGCAGCGCGAAGGCCTGCTGCTGCTGCTGCATGGCGAAGTGACCGCGCCTGAAATTGACCTGTTTGACCGCGAGGCGGTGTTCATTGAGACGCAACTGATTCCTCTGCGCCGGGATTTTCCCGAACTGAAAATCGTCTTCGAGCACATCACCACCCGCGAAGCCGCGCAGTACGTGCGTGACGCGGACCGGTTTCTTGGCGCCACGATCACCGCGCACCACCTGCTCTATAACCGCAACGCCCTTTTTGCCGGTGGCCTTCGACCACACTACTATTGCCTGCCAGTGCTCAAGCGCGAAGTTCACCGCATCGCACTGGTTGATGCTGCCACCAGCGGCAATTGCCGGTTTTTCCTTGGCACCGACAGCGCTCCGCACCCGGCGCGGCTCAAGGAAAACGCGAGCGGCTGCGCTGGCTGCTACACCGCGCACGCAGCCATCGAACTTTACGCGGAAGCCTTCGACGCAGTCGGCGCAATCAACCAGCTCGAAGTCTTTGCCAGCTTCAATGGCGCCGACTTCTACGGGCTGCCGCGCAACCAGGAACGCATTACGCTGAAGAAGGAAAGCTGGCGCTCGCCCGGGAGTTTTGTCTTTGGCGAGGCCGAGCTCAAGCCCTTGCGCGCGGGTGAGATCCTGGCCTGGAAACTTGAAACCGTCGCAAGCCCATGATGGACCGCAAACCCAGAGTCGCCCTGCTGATCGATGCCGACAATTCGCCGGCCTCAAAGATTGACCTGATCCTCAATGAGCTGTCAACCTTTGGCGAAACCAATATTCGCCGTGCCTACGGCAACTGGAAAAAGAATGAACTCAAGGGCTGGGAGGACGTGCTGCATGAGCATGCCATCCGGCCGATGCAGCAGTTTGATTACACCAGGGGGAAAAACGCCAGCGACATGGCGATGGTGATCGACGCGCTGGAGCTGCTCTACACCGATCGGCCCGATGCGTTTGGCATTGTCTCGTCCGATGCCGACTTCACGCCCCTGGTGATGCACCTGCGCGCCAAGGGTGCAGCCGTGTATGGCTTCGGCGCGCAAAAGACGCCCGAGCCCTTCGTCAATGCGTGCTCGCGCTTTTTGTACCTCGACAAGCTGCGGCCGGTCGCGGCGGGCGATCAGCCAGCGACTGGCCGGGAAGATGCGGAGGCGGTGGCTATCGCGCCTTTGCGGGCGACACCGGCGCAGCTCAAGCAGGACGCCAAGCTCGTCATGCTGCTGCGCAATGCCGTGCAGGCGGCGGCTGACGACGAAGGCTGGGCACGCGTTGGTGCGGTTGGAACCCAGATTGCCAACCAGGCTTCGTTTGACCATCGCAACTATGGTTACGCCACGCTGACCAAGCTGCTGGTGGCAACGCAACTGTTCGAGATCACGGACGAAGGCAAATCCACGGTGATGGTGCGCGACAAGCGCTACGGCAAGCCAGCCAGAAACTGATGGCTGTCGGCGCAAGACTCTGGACGGGGCTATTGCCTCTGAGGTTTACAGCCCATGGCGTGCCCGGAGGGTGGCCGGGAGACGAGCACTTTTCATTTTATGATGACTCTCCTGTATTTCGCCCGTGCTGACAAAGATCAATTGGCAAAGGACTGTCTCGCAGTCGGTCTGGCTGACTTGATTTGACTTGATGGTCCCCCATTTATTGGCAGAAGCAGCTTTTTCAGCGACCGTCAGCTTTTTTTCATCTTTTGTTATTGACCCTCCATGGAGAATTCATGAAGCGCATCTTTTTATTTATCCTGACCAATGTTGCCGTGGTCGCGGTGCTGGGCATCGTCGCCAGCTTGCTCGGGGTGAACCGTTTCCTGACGGCCAACGGGCTGAATCTGGGCGCATTGCTGGGCTTCGCACTGGTCATCGGTTTTGGCGGTGCCATTATTTCGCTGCTGATCAGCAAGCCGGTGGCCAAATGGAGCGCTGGCGTGCGGGTGATCAACACGCCCCAGAACGACGATGAAGCCTGGATTGTCGAGATCGTTCGCAAGCTGGCTGGCAAGGCGCAAATCGGCATGCCGGAGGTCGGCATTTTTGAAGGTGCGCCCAATGCATTTGCCACCGGGGCTTTCAAGAACTCGTCGCTGGTGGCGGTATCCACCGGGCTGCTGCGGGGCATGACCCGGGAAGAGATCGAGGCCGTGATCGGCCACGAAATCTCCCATGTGGCCAATGGCGACATGGTCACCATGACGCTGATCCAGGGTGTGATGAATACCTTTGTGGTGTTCCTGTCGCGGGTGATTGGCTACGCGGTGGACAGCTTTTTGCGCCGCGGCAGCGACAGCAACTCCGGACCCGGCATGGGCTACTATGTGAGCACCATCGTTCTCGATATCGTGCTGGGTTTTGCAGCGGCCATGGTGGTGGCCTGGTTCTCGCGCCACCGCGAGTTCCGTGCCGATGCGGGCGCGGCGCAACTGATGGGCAGAAAGCAGCCCATGATGAACGCGCTGGCCCGTCTGGGCGGCATGCAGCCGGGTCAATTGCCAAAAACCGTGGAAGCCATGGGCATTGCAGGGGGCATGGGTAAATTGTTTGCGACGCATCCGCCAATTGAAGAGCGTATCGCGGCGCTGCAGAGCGGGCAGGGCTGAGACTTAAGCGACCGGACCGGAACTGCTCCCTTGCTCTATAACTCGGCTGACCTCGCTTGGGTCCATCCCGTACATGCCGGCGAATTCGGCGGGCGTTTTCCCGCTGGCCCTGAAGGCGCTGAGCAGCGCTTCGCGTTTTGCGGCCTGCTTTCCGAGCTCGGCAAAGGCGTCGTCGAGCAGGGTATTCGATGCGTCATCCTGCTGCTGCACTCGTAGTGCATAGTCGTCCCGGCTCAAGCCGGAAGCTTTAATCGCCGCCATTAGTTGCGCCCGGACAAAGGGCCGCAAGTCCTGGTTTGAACGGGTCTGGCGGCGCCGGAACACTTCGACAATCGCATGGTGAACATGTTCCGGGGCGACCGCCTCGACCGGAACACCTTGCAGATTGTGACGCGGGTAGCCTGCGGCCACGCTTTCCAGGTAGCGCGTCGAGCGGGCATGCAGTCCGAGCGCGACTTTCAGCTCCTCACGCTTGAACAAATCGGGGTGCAGTGCCAGTAAGTCCTGGAACACGCCAAGCTTGAGTGGCAGGAATTGCGCGCCGAACATCTTGGGGTAGAGTCCAAAAAGCTGCTCGAGCACAGGGTTGACCTGGCGCGTACGTGCTGGTTTTTTGGGGCGCGCTGGCGTTTGCGGCGCGGCGCTTTCCTGGGCCGGGCGTTGAAGTTCAGTGTCTGTCATCAATCGGTTTTGTCGGGTTGGGGTTCGAAAAAAGTGAGTGTGGTTCACGTGGGCGAAGTATCCACCATCAGGCGGTGAGTGTGCGCAGACGCCGCGCGTCGTGCAGCACGCTGCGCGCCAGCGCCTCGGCCACCTTGATGCCGTCCACCGCCGCGGACAAAATGCCGCCGGCATAGCTGGCGCCTTCGCCAGCCGGATACAGGCCGCGTACATTCAGGCTTTGCAGGTCATCGCCGCGGCTGATCCTGATCGGCGACGAGGTGCGTGTTTCCACACCTGTCAGTACCGCGTCGTGGGTGTCAAAGCCCCTGATCCTGTGGCCAAAAGCGGGAAAAGCCTCGCGCATCGCTTCGATTGCGTAGCTGGGCAAGGCCGACGACAGGTCGCCGATCGCCACACCCGGCTGGTACGACGGTTTGACACTGCCCAGCGCCGTGGAAGCACGTCCGGCCACAAAGTCGCCGACCAGTTGGCCGGGCGCTTCGTAGTTGCCGCCACCCAGCACAAAGGCATGCGATTCGAGCTGGCGCTGCAGTGCGATACCCGCGAGGGCGCCGCCCGGGTAGTCACGCGGATCAATTCCCACCACGATGCCTGCATTGGCATTGCGCTCGCTGCGCGAATACTGGCTCATTCCATTGGTCACCACACAGCCAAGCTCGGAGGTGGCGGCCACCACGGTGCCGCCCGGACACATGCAAAAACTGTACACCGAGCGGCCATTGCTGGCGTGGTGCACCAGTTTGTATTCGGCCGCGCCGAGGGACGGGTGGCCGGCGTGGCGGCCCCAGCGTGCGCGGTCGATGAGGCTTTGCGGGTGCTCGACCCGGAAACCGATGGAAAAAGGTTTTGCCTCGATATGCACGCCGCGTTCATGCAGCACGGCAAAGGTGTCGCGCGAGCTGTGGCCCAGCGCCAGCACCACCTGGCAGGCAGCCAGCTCCTGCGTCTGGCCGGTGCTCTGGTCCAGCACGGTCAGGCCGCGAATATGCTTGCCGCTTGGGTCTTCTTCAATCAGCACGTCCGTCACGCGCTGCTGAAAGTGGATTTCGCCGCCCAAGGCAATGATTTGCTCGCGCATGTTTTCGACCACCTTGACCAGCTTGAAGGTGCCGATATGCGGGTGCGCTTCATACAGGATGTCGGCGGGCGCGCCGGCCTTGACGAACTCGTTCATCACCTTGCGGCCCAGATGGCGTGGGTCCTTGATCTGGCTATACAGCTTGCCGTCCGAGAACGTTCCTGCGCCGCCTTCGCCAAACTGCACGTTCGATTCGGGGTTGAGCACGCCTTTGCGCCACAGGCCCCAGGTGTCCTTGGTGCGTTCGCGCACGGTCTTGCCGCGTTCCAGCACGATGGGTCTGAAGCCCATCTGCGCCAGCACCAGGGCGGCAAACATGCCGCAGGGGCCAAATCCAACCACCACCGGGCGCAGCGGCAGGCTGGCCGGAGCTTGCGCCACCAGGTGGTAGGCCATGTCGGGCGTTGGCAAAATGTGCGGGTTCGCGGCATGCTGGCGCAGCAGTGCGGCTTCAAGCCCGGCGCTGGCCAGGGTCACATCAACGATGTAGACCCGCATGATCGCCGCTTTGCGCGCGTCGAAACTGCGTTTGAAAACCGTGAAGCTCACCAGGTCGGCGGGCGCAATGCGCAGTGTCTGGAGGAGGGCGCCCTGCAACGCGTCTTCAGCGTGTTCAAGCGGAAGTTTGATTTCAATCAGTCGCAACATGGTCGTCTCGGCAGGGGCTGCCAATGATAAGGGCACGGCAAAGCTCTGCCGCTGCGTTCCCGGCGCAGCGGCGAGGCGACTTAAGCGGGGAAAAACCCTTCCACCGACAGATAGCGCTCGCCGGTGTCGTAGTTGAAGCCAAGAACGGTCGCCCCGGCGGGTAACTCCGGCAGCTTCTGGGCAATGGCGGCCAGGGTGGCTCCAGACGAAATGCCTACCAGAATGCCTTCTTCGCGGGCACTGCGCCGTGCCATCTCACGGGCCGGTTCGGCGTCGACCAGGATCACCCCGTCAAGCAGGCTGGTGTCGAGGTTTTTCGGGATGAAGCCTGCGCCCAGGCCCTGGATCGTGTGCGGACCGGGCTGCCCGCCCGAAATGACCGGTGAGCCCACTGGCTCGACGGCATACACCTTGAGGCCGGGCCAGGCGGCCTTGAGCACCCGAGCGCAACCCGTAAGGTGGCCGCCGGTGCCCACGCCGGTAATTAAAACGTCAAGTCCCTCGGGAAAATCAGTCAGGATTTCCTGTGCCGTGGTGCCGGCGTGGATGTCGATGTTGGCCGGGTTGTCGAACTGCTGCGGCATCCAGGCGCCGGGCGTTGCCGCCACCAGTTCTTCGGCGCGGGCGATGGAACCCTTCATGCCCTTTTCGCGCGGTGTCAAATCAAAACTGGCACCGTAGGCCAGCATCAGGCGGCGTCGTTCTACCGACATGCTGTCGGGCATCACCAGCACCAGCCTGTAGCCCTTGACGGCCGCCACCCTCGCCAGCCCGATGCCGGTATTGCCCGAGGTGGGTTCAACGATCGTGCCGCCGGGTTTGA